>DASWCA010000236.1:0-6482 GCA_036390355.1 Acidobacteriaceae bacterium | reverse complement strand
GCCGGAGCCGCGAAGGTGCTTGCGCGACTTGCGTGCGGGCGGAGTGACCAGCACCAACTTTACGGCCGGCTTGCCGTTGCGCGCGATGATGACCTCTTCCCCGCTCTCCGCTGCGGCGATGAGTTTGGAGAGGTTGGTCTTCGCGTGATGGATGTTGACTTCCATGGGTTGATATTAGCTAATTTGGTTAGCTAAGGCAAGCATCAGCGAATGGCGGATTTGCGGGGGCGGCCGCCGAGCGCTCCGTTGGCGCGGGCGGCGGTTCGCTTGGCGAGCGAGCGGGCTTTGCCGCCCTGCGCGCCGAGGCGGGCAGCCATCCATTTGCGAGTACCTGTTAGGCCGTCGAGGAGATTCGGGACGTTGATGCCTTCGTCCAGTTTGGGAAAATGGATACCTAAGCCCGACGGTGTGATCTCGATCTCTTTGAGTTGTGCGGGCGTGGCACCCTGGAGTGCTTCGACATCGTCTGGAGAGAAGAAGATACCGATGCCGATTGAGAGCCTGACGAAGACATTCCCGGATGCGGGATCGTAGTGCGCCTCCGTTGCCATCGGTTTTCGTGCCTGCGTCCTCTTTGCGCGGCGTGTCACTGCCAGGAATTCTTCATGAGATATGTCTTCGTGCTCTATGGGCATTGGAGAAGGATAGCATATTCCTAAGCGCTTGGGTTATTTCCTCTCACTTTCATAAGCCGGTATCCCCGCTCACCGCAGATACAGCGATGAACGGGGGCGTCGGGTTTAGGTTTAGCTCGGATCCGGAGCGTCCGTAACGATACAGCGCCATCTGATCGTACCTTGACCGGGCGTGTGTTGGTGGTGGTTCTGGGGAGGAAGCGGGTGATCGTGTGTTGATACCACTTCGCGGCCGCAGCCTTCGCACCTGTAGATCCCGGACCAACTTGTCGTCGCTCCTGGGCTGCGCAGTGTATCAAATTCTGTGGATGTCTTCTGATCGAGGACTGTGCCGTACTTGTACCATGCCATTGTGTTTTCTCCAATCCTTTATCTGCATACAATGGTTGGAGGCAGAAGCAATGGATCGCTTCCTCCTCAAAATGAGTGAAGGTGCTCACCACGGGCCTGATTCGGATGCCTTCCCGGGTTGAGGAATCAGGCCCTTTCGGTTATGGCTCTCGTCACGGTGATGGGCTCTTGAGAGCTACATGTTTAAGGTTGGCTTCAGTTTCATCCTTTGCTCCCCTTCAGTCCTGGCCTACGCTCGGAAGTTGCGATCTGAGATTCGTCTGAAGATCCCGGATCATGTTGTTGCCGCCCTCAGCTGTAAGCTCTTTCGCCATTTCGCCGGCAATTATTAGCGCTGCCTTGTTGCCGTTCATGCCGGCTACTGCACGCTCTCCGGTAGCCTCTTTACTCCAGTCGAATCGCGCTCGAGCTTGCCGCAGGTAAAAAGCGAAGTCGTCGATCGAGACCTTTCCTTGGGGCATGCAGCGGTCAATTATTGCGGCACCCAGGATGGAGAGACTCCACACGCCAATGTTCTTGAGAAGCAGGAAATCCTTTGGCGTGGCCCATTCGAGCGAGAAAGTCTGCTTTGCGGCTTGCCAGTAGTTGCGAATCACGAGGTACTGGAGTTCCGCGTCACCAAGATCATGAATGTACTGACTTTTGGAGAGCAGTTTGGAAACCCCGCCTTGAATGCTTGCGAAGTTCACGAGGCGAGTGAGTCCTTGCTGCCGGGTTCCCCGTTTTGATCCACCTTCGTGGATCATGCCGTGCCAAGGCGAGCCAGCATCCTTGCTGAGCTTGCTCGCGATCCAGCGATCAAGGTGGTCGCGGATTTCAATTTCGTCTGCCGTTAGGCGGTTTTGCATCACGGCCAGATGCGAGGAGCTGAGACCCTTCTGGTTGCTGTTGATGTCTACAAAGAGGGAGCGCTCCTGTTCTTGGGATAGACCAATGTGTAGCTGAAAAGGCACCTCCGACAGGAGCGGCTCGCGACGATCATCGCCCGCTGCATAGAACAAGCGGTGATTTCCATCAACCCGGCTCACGTACACCTTACCTTCGCGCATGTCGGCTATCGAGAAACGAAGCTTCGACGCGCTTCCCTCCTCGTCAACCACGTCCAGTACCTTCCGGTCCCTGACGTTTAGTACCACCTCGGGAAAGGCACGCGGATATTCACCGTCTTTGGCCCGGTGAACGTACTCATACGCTTCGCTCGCGTGCTTCGGTGAAAGGTCGCGCTGCAACCCTTTAGGATTTGTAACTTGATCAAAAATATCGGTTTGAGAAATTAGGGCAAGCTGCGCGAGCGGAGCTGAACCTCGGTAACAGATGGTGTCGAGGTTCTTTCCGCGACTTGCTGTAAGTTCGACGCTGTTTATTCCAGTTAGCTTTGACATGAGAGTTCACCTTTCACTTTCGAGAGCAGATAATCCATAGTTGAGAGTTTATATCTCAATAGTGAGTTGTCAACACTTATTTTTGAGAGTTCCCCTCTCACATTGATGCGTAGGGTGATCGCTGGTAAGCATGGAGAAAAGAACGGCAGAGCCGAAGCTCTGCCGTTTTTGGTTGAGTCTATTAGCTGGCCGGCACGGCTGAAGCCGTGCCCTTCCGATTCGTGCCCCGCTCGAGTTTTGTGTTTGACTATTCGGCGCGGCCATTTCTTCTTGTTCGCCTTCCATGCACATGAGTTCGAGTTCCCTGCGGGAATGACAACCATGAGGGATGTGTCTCTAAAGAGAAAGGCGGACTCCGAGGAGTCCGCCTTTGAGTTTCCATTGGATGGAGCTTGGCGGCACGGCTGAAGCCGTGCCCTTCCGATTTGTGCCCCACCCCCGGGTTTGTGGCTGCTTACTCGGCGGCCATTTCTTCTTGTTCGCCTTCCATGCGCATGAGTTCGAGTTCGCGCTCTTCGGCTTCGATGGCTGCGGTGACTTCCTGCTGGACCTGGGCTGCCGCTTCTTCGAGCTCTGGGGAGAGCTGGACGTTGCGGTAGTACTCCATTCCGGTTCCGGCGGGGATCAAGCGGCCGACGATGACGTTTTCCTTGAGGCCGCGGAGCGTGTCGATGGAGCCGTTGATGCTGGCTTCCGTCAGAACGCGAGTGGTCTCCTGGAAGCTCGCCGCCGAGATGAAGCTGTCGGTGGAGAGCGAGGCCTTGGTGATGCCGAGGAGCAGGCTGCGCCCGATGGCAGGACGTCCGCCGGTCATGAGGACGCGCTGATTTTCCTCGTTGAACCGGAAGCGGTCGGTCTGCTGCTCGAGCAGGAAGTTGGTGTCGCCGACCTCTTCGATCTTCACCCAGCGGAGCATCTGACGAACGATGGTCTCGATGTGCTTGTCGGAGATGGTGACGCCCTGCAGACGGTAGACTTCCTGAATCTCGTTGACCAGGTAGGTCTGCACAGCGCGCTCGCCGAGGACTTCGAGAACGTCGTGCGGGCTGCGTGGACCATCGATGAGCGGGTCGCCGGCGCGGAGACGTTCGCCTTCCTGCACGTTGACGTACACACCGCGCGGAACGCTGTACTCCTCTTCCTGGCCGTTGTCGGCGGTGACGTAGACTTTGCGCTGGCCTTTGCTGACCTCGCCGAAGCGAACGACACCGTCGATTTTGCTGATGATTGCCGGGTCGCGCGGCTTGCGTGCCTCAAAGAGTTCGACGACACGGGGAAGACCGCCGGTGATGTCCTTGGTGCGCGTGGTTTCGCGCGGGATCTTGGCAAGGATGTCGCCGGGGAAGACTTCGTCGCCGTCGGCCACCATGAGGTGGGCGCGCGATGGCATGAGGTAGCGCTTGTTGCCAGACGCTGCCTTGATGATGATGGCGGGCTGGCGCTTCTCATCGGTGGAGTCGGAGACGACCAGGCGCGAGAGGCCTGTGACTTCGTCGACTTCTTCGTTGAGGGTGACGCCTTCCTGCAGGTCCTTGAACTGGACGGTGCCGGCGATCTCGGTGAGCAGGGAGAAGGTGTACGGATCCCATTCGCCGAGAGTTGAGCCCTGGGTGACTTTGGTGCCTTCCTCAACCTTGAGCTTGGCGCCGTAGACGATGGCGTAGCGCTCTTTCTCGCGGCCCTTGTCGTCGATGACGGCGATGGAGCCGTTGCGGTTCATGGCAACCAGGCCGCCATCCTTGGAACGGACGGTGACGAGGTTGATGAAGCGGACGGTGCCGGCGTTCTTGGCCTCGAGGTGCGAGGCGTCGGAGACGCGCGATGCTGTTCCGCCGATGTGGAAGGTACGCATGGTGAGCTGGGTGCCGGGCTCGCCGATCGACTGGGCCGCGATGACGCCTACGGCTTCGCCCATCTCCACCATCTTGCCGGAGCCGAGGTTACGGCCGTAGCAGAGGATGCAGACGCCGCGCTTGGACTCGCAGGTGAGGACCGAGCGAATCTTGACGCGCTCGATGCCCGCGGCCTGAACGGCGGAGGCGAGGTCTTCGTCGATCTCCTGGTTGACCTCGACGATGGTCTTGCCCTCGAAGTCCTTGAGCTTCTCGAGCGAGACGCGGCCGATGATGCGGTCGCGCAGCGGCTCGATGGTCTCGCCGGCCTCGATGATCGGGGTGACGTAGATGCCTTCGACGGTGCCGCAGTCCTGGTGCGAGATGATGACGTCCTGGGCCACGTCGACCAGGCGGCGGGTCAGATAGCCAGAGTCGGCGGTCTTGAGTGCGGTGTCGGCGAGACCCTTACGCGCGCCGTGCGTCGAGATGAAGTACTGCAGCACGGTGAGGCCTTCACGGAAGTTCGCCGTGATGGGGGTTTCGATGATTTCGCCGGAGGGCTTGGCCATGAGGCCGCGCATGCCGGAGAGCTGGCGGATCTGCTGTTTGGAACCGCGGGCTCCGGAATCGGCCATGATGTAGATGGGGTTCATGGCTCCTTCCTTGTCGGCGCGCTTCATGTTGTTGAACATCTCGTCGGCGACGCGCTCGGTGACTCCCGACCACATCTGGATGACCTTGTTGGAGCGCTCACCGTTGGTGATGGCGCCGTCGAGGTACTGCTGCTGCATGGCGAGGACGGTCTTCTCGGCTTCGCTGACCAGGGTGTACTTGGAGTCTGGGATGACCATGTCGTCGAGGCCGACGGAGAGTCCGGACTTGGTGGCGTAACGGAAGCCGAGGTCCTTGATCCGGTCGAGGGTCTTGACGGTGATTTCCAGGCCCAGGTTGAGGTAGCAGTAGTTGACGAGCTGGCCAATTCCCTTCTTCTTGAGCAGGCCGTTGACGTAGGGCATGCCGTCGGGGAGCGCATCGTTGAGGATGGCGCGGCCGACCGTGGTGGAGATGAACTGCTTGTTGAACTCCACCGGCTCGGTGTGGTTGAGGTCCTGGTCGTCGTAGGCCGTCGTCATGTCGAGCACGGGGCCGGTGTAGCGCAGGCGGATGGGCGTGAGCGTCTCGACCTGCTTGGCTTCGAGCGCCATGAAGACTTCCTCGATGTTGGCGAAGACGCGGCCTTCACCCTTGGCGTTGACCTTGGCCTTGGTGAGGTAGTAGATGCCGAGGACGAGATCCTGCGTGGGGACAGTGATGGGCTGGCCGCTCGCGGGCGAGAGGATGTTGTGCGAGGCGAGCATCAGGACCGAAGCTTCAATCTGGGCTTCGGGCGAGAGCGGGATGTGCACGGCCATCTGGTCGCCATCGAAGTCGGCGTTGAAGGCGGTGCAGACCAGCGGGTGGATCTTGATGGCCTTGCCTTCGACGAGCACCGGCTCAAACGCCTGGATGCCGAGGCGATGGAGGGTCGGAGCGCGGTTGAGCAGGATGGGGTGATCCTTGATGACCTCTTCGAGGATGTCCCAGACGATGGAATCCTGCATCTCCACCATCTCTTTGGCCTGCTTGATGGTGGTGCAGTGGCCAGTCTGCTCGAGGCGGTGGTAGATGAAGGGCTTGAAGAGCTCGAGCGCCATCTTCTTGGGCAGCCCGCACTGGTGCAGCTTGAGCTCGGGGCCGACAACGATGACCGAACGGCCGGAGTAGTCGACGCGCTTGCCGAGGAGGTTCTGGCGGAAGCGGCCCTGCTTGCCCTTGAGGGTATCGGAGAGCGACTTCAGCGGACGGTTGTTGGCGCCGCGCAGGACGCGGCCGCGGCGGCCGTTGTCGAAGAGTGCGTCGACGGCTTCCTGCAGCATGCGCTTCTCGTTGCGCACGATGACTTCGGGCGCGTGGAGGTCCATCAGCTTCTTGAGCCGATTGTTGCGGTTGATGACGCGGCGGTACAGGTCGTTCAGGTCGGACGTGGCGAAGCGGCCGCCGTCGAGTGGAACGAGCGGGCGGAGCTCCGGCGGGATGACCGGGATGACATCGAGGATCATCCACTGCGGCTTGTTGTTGGACTTCCGGAAGGCCTCAACGATCTCTATCGCCGCGTCATCAACCGCAACAACCGCCTGAAGAAACTCATCGAGCTGCATGCGCCCGACGTGATCGTGCGCAATGAAAAGCGTATGCTCCAGGAAGCCGTGGACGCGCTCTTCGATAATGGCCGCCGCGGT
>DASWCA010000235.1:0-29935 GCA_036390355.1 Acidobacteriaceae bacterium | reverse complement strand
CCGGCATCCCCAAAGGCATGGCCCAGCGAGTCCGCCAACTCAGCCTTACCGTCTCTCCGGCTGGAATCATTCAAGGCATGAAGATCGAAGAGATCGACGGTGCCACCACCGCCTTCGCCTTCACCCAGATCGAGGAGAACGCCGTCATCCCCGCCTCGGACTTCACCTTCACCACGCCCAAAGGCATCTCCGTCGTCGACGGCCAATCCCCCATCTAGCCCTCCAAAACGCCCTCAACTCCTCGACACGGCTGATAAAATAGAATTAGGAGCAAAAGTTCGGAAAACATCGGTCTGAAGCTGTCTTACCGGCATTTTTCTGCCGCGCCTATCGGCTAAGTCCAATGTTTGATGTACTTTGCGAGCTACCGTTGGCCTAAGTCTTTTGTATTTGGTACTTTGGGTTTTGGTATAGACCAAAAAACGGACCTAAGCCTTTTGTTTAAGGTACTTTGGTACTTAAGTACGGGGGGTTGGCGCGGGACCTTCGTCCTGCATTGCAGAAAGGAAGTATGAGCCCGACTGATTCACCCGCGCGGACAGCCAAAGTTTTTTCTACCGCCGATTTCCACACCGCCGTTCACGCTCTCGCACCGCGCGTGGCCGTCTTCGATTGCGACGGGACCCTATGGTCCGGCGACGCAGGCTCAGGCTTCATGCGCTGGACCATCGACCGCGGAATCCTCTCGCCCGAAGCCATCGCACGCCTCGACCTCCGCTACAAAGGCTATCTCGCAGGCCAGGTCTCCGAACTCGACATCTGCGGCGAAATGGTCCAGATCTACAGCGGCCTCCGCGAGTCCGACATGCGCGCCGCGGCCGCCGAATTCTTCTCCACGCAGATCGAGCGCAATATCTTCCCCGAACTCCTGACCCTCGTCCGCGACCTCCAAGCCGCCGGAACCGAAATCTGGGCCGTCAGCTCCACCTGCGACTGGGTCATCGAAGAAGGCGTCCAGCGCTTCTCGATCCCCGCAAACCGAGTCCTCGCCGCACAGGTCACAATCGCCAACGGCCTCGTCACCGATACGCTCATCGATGTCCCCACCGACGAAGGCAAAGTCGCCGCACTCGCCCGTATCGGCCTCACCGCACCCGACGCAGTCTTCGGCAACTCCGTCCACGACGCGCACATGCTCGCCATCGCCCGCCGGTCCTTCCCCGTCAATCCAACTCCAGCACTCCTCGAACGCGCAGCCATCGAAAACTGGCCCGTCTACTACCCCGCCTCCGTCCGGCCGACCGCTGAAAGCTGACAGCCGACCGCTCATACCTCAAACCTCATACCTCAAAGCTGAATAACAAAATGGAGCACCGCAAACTGACAACCGGGAACTGACAACATGCTCTTAGAAGGCCTCCATATCCCGCTGACCACTCCCTTCCATCCGGATGGTCGCCTCAACCTGCCCAAGCTCGCGGCCAACATCGCGCGCTACTCGAAAACTCCCGCAGCCGGCCTCATCGTCCTTGGCCCATCCGGCGAACCCACACTGCTCTCCGACGACGAAACCCGCGAAGTCCTCCGCACCGCCGCCGAATCCGCCGCCCCCGAAAAAGTCCTCATCGCCGGGATCTCCCGCGACAGCGTCCACGCGACCCTCGACCTCGCCAACTTCGCCGCCTCGCTTGACTACGACGCCGTACTCGTCGGCGTTCCCTCGGTACTCACACACTTCAGCCTCGCGCAGGAGCAGTCCGGCCTGCGTCTGCGCGAATTGCTTACCTACTTTCGGACCATCGCCGACCACTCGTCGCTTCCTGTCATTCTGTACAGTGATGACGGCCGCATCCTCCACGCAAGCACAATCATCGAGCTCGCCGCCCACCCCAATATCCTCGGTCTCCTTACTCGGAACGGTTCATTTGAAATCACGGAGATCCTCGCCCGTACCGCACCGATCAAACGGGAAGTCACCGTCACCTCCGTCTTCGCCGCCGTCCCCGCGCGGATGAACAAAGCCGCGTTACGCGACGCCGCTCCACTCATCTCCGCGTCGACGCTCGCCGGAAACACCGCGGTCGCCGAACCGCTCGCACTTCCCACCCTGCGCACCCGTACCAAAGCCGTCGGCTTCCAAATACTCGCACATAACGCTCAGGGGATCCTCGATGGCCTCAGCGCCGGCGCAGTCGGTGCCGCTCCCCCCTTGGCCGCGTGCGCCCCACAAGCCTGCTATGAGGTCATCGCCGCATGGAAGGATGGCGATGAACCCCTCGCGAAGGAAAAACAGGAACGTCTCCGCGAAGCCGCCTACCTGACCGAATATGAACTCGGCGTCGGCGGCCTCAAATTCGCCTGCGACCTAAACGGCTACTTCGGCGGCCTGCCACGCCTGCCCCATCTCCCACCAACCGGCGCAGAACGCGCCACGCTCGAGCAGCAAATGAAGCCGCTCCGCAACTAGCAGTTCTTTGACAACTCGCAAGCTTCTTTCCTGGCACCTGGTACCTAGCGCCTAGTACCTGGATTTACGCCAACGCCGCAACCCGCGTCGCATGCAGATCCTGCAATGCGTACACGCTCAGCGTCCCGCCCTGCAGCGCTGCAATTCCTTCCGCCGCTGCGCGAGCCGCCGCAATCGTCGTAATCGTCGGAATCCGCGCCAGCACTGCCGCCCGCCGGATCGCCTTCTCATCGAAGAACGTGTCCTGTCCCCGCGGAGTGTTCACGATCAACTGAATCCGATCGCCTTTGATCAGATCCACAACGTTCGGCCGGCCTTCTTTCACTTTGTAAACGCGTTCCGGCTGCAATCCTGCGGATTCCAGCACCTCAGCCGTTCCATGCGTCGCAACCAGGTGAAAGCCCATCTCAACAAACGTCCGCGCCAGCGAAACAACTGCATCCTTGTCGTGATCGTTCACGCTCATAAAGATCGTGCCCTTTGTCGGCAGCACTTGTCCCGCAGCGATCTGCGCCTTGGCAAACGCTTCGCCAAAGTTGTCCGCAACGCCCATCACTTCGCCGGTCGACTTCATCTCCGGTCCCAGCACCGTATCGACGCCCGGAAACTTGCCCCACGGAAACACCGGCGACTTGACATAGTAATGCGCGCCAGTCTCAAGATCAGCGCCGCTCTCCACCTGGTCGGGCAGCAGTTCCTTGAGCTTCCGGCCAACCATCAGCCGCGACGCAATCTTCGCCAGCGGAACGCCCGTCGCCTTCGACACATAAGGAACCGTGCGCGACGCACGCGGATTCACCTCGATCACGAACACCTTGCCGCGCTGGATCGCGAACTGGATATTCACCAGCCCAATCACATTCAGCGACATCGCCAGCTTGCGCGTATGCGTCCGAATCGTCCGCAACACATCGTCGCTCAGATCGACCGCAGGCAACACGCACGATGAGTCCCCCGAGTGAATTCCGGCCTCCTCGATGTGCTGCATAATGCCCGCGATCACCACGTCTTCGCCATCGCACAGCGCATCCACATCGCACTCGGTCGCATCCTCGAGGAAATGGTCGATCAGCACCGGCCTTTCCTGCGAGTACTCGATCGCCGTGCTCATGTACTTGATCACCGCGTCATCGTCGTACGCAATCACCATCGCGCGTCCGCCCAGCACGTAGCTCGGCCGCACCAGCACCGGATAGCCAACGCGATTCGCGCCCGCAACAGCCTCCTCCACGCTGGTCGCCATCGCGCCCTCGGGCTGTGGAATCCCAAGCTCCGTAATCAGCTTGCCGAACCGCTTGCGATCCTCAGCCAGGTCAATCGACTCCGGCGAAGTCCCGATAATCGGTACGCCCGCGCGCTTCAACGGCAGCGACAGATTCAGCGGAGTCTGCCCGCCGAACTGCACGATCATCCCGATCTCCGCGCCTCCGGAAGCTTCGTGCTCATACACCGCAAGCACGTCCTCCAGCGTCAGCGGCTCGAAGTACAGCCGATCCGAAGTGTCGTAGTCGGTCGAGACCGTCTCGGGATTGCAGTTCACCATAATCGTTTCGTAGCCATCCTCACGCAGCGCGAACGCCGCATGGCAGCAGCAGTAGTCGAACTCGATTCCCTGCCCAATCCGGTTCGGCCCGCTGCCCAGGATGATGATCTTTTTGCGCGCAGTCGGCGGCATCTCGTCCTCTTCGTCGTAGCAGCTATACAAATAAGGCGTATAGCTCTCGAACTCACCTCCGCACGTATCCACTATCTTGAACACCGGCTTCACGCCCAGCTTCTTGCGCAGCGCGCGAACTTCATCCGCGCCATTGAGCTTCCACTCCGAAGCAAGCCGCTCATCGGAGATACCCATCCGCTTCGCCAGGCGCAGGTCGTCCGCCGTCACAGCGTCGCTGCCGACCGTTGCAATCGACTTGATCTCATCCGTGATCTGCTTCATCTGGTTCAGGAACCACGGATCCATCGACGTCATGCGCGACACCTCGCGCACGCTCAAGCCCTTCTCGAACGCGTAGCGCACATACGCCAGCCGCTCTGGATGCGGCGTCACCAGGCGCTGCGTCAGCCGCCTCGGCTCGATGTCCGCCGCAGTCGCCTTCTTGCCCGTCTCCAGCGACCGCACCGCCTTCATCAACGCTTCCTTGAAGGTCCTGCCGATGGCCATCACCTCGCCCACCGACTTCATCTGCGGCCCCAGGCCTTCGTCCGCGCCGGGAAACTTCTCAAACTGCCACTTCGGAATCTTCACCACCACGTAATCGATGGTCGGCTCGAAGCATGCCGGAGTCGCCTTCGTAATGTCGTTCTGAATTTCGTCTAGCGTGTATCCCACCGCCAGCCGCGCCGCAATCTTCGCGATCGGAAAACCTGTCGCCTTACTCGCAAGAGCGGACGACCGGCTGACGCGGGGATTCATCTCGATCACCGTCATGCGCCCGTTCTGCGGATTCACCGCGAACTGCACATTGCTGCCACCCGTCTCCACGCCGATCTCGCGGATACACGCGATCGCCGCGTCTCTCATCACCTGGTACTCGCGGTCGGTCAACGTCTGCGCCGGAGCCACGGTAATCGAGTCGCCCGTATGCACCCCCATCGGGTCGAAGTTTTCAATCGAGCAGATGATGATCACGTTGTCCTTCAGATCACGGATCACTTCCAGCTCGTACTCCTTCCACCCCAGCACGCTCTCTTCGATCAGGCACTCGTGTACCGGCGAGAGGTCCAGCCCGCGCGCAAGGATGTCCGTCATCTCCTCGCGGTTGTATGCAATGCCGCCGCCCGAACCGCCCAACGTAAAGCTCGGCCGGATCACCACCGGGAAACCGATCTTCCCCGCGAACGCCAGCCCATCGCTCACGTTGCGCACAAGCTGCGACTTCGGCATGTCCAGGCCGATCTTCGCCATCGCGTCCTTGAACAGCAGCCGGTCCTCGGCCTTCTTGATCGCCTCCAGCTTTGCGCCAATCAGCTCGACCCCATACTTCTCCAGCACGCCCGAGTCCGCGAGATCGACCGCGAGGTTTAGCGCAGTCTGTCCGCCGACGGTCGGCAGCACCGCGAACACGCCGCCGCGTCGCTTGTCATTCTGAGCCGCAGGCTCAGAATCCCCGTATTTGTTTTTGGAGGCGCCTCGATCCATCATCTCCGCCTCTACGCGGACGATCTCTTCCAGATAGGCCGCCGTCAGAGGCTCAATATAGGTGCGGTCCGCGACCTCGGGATCGGTCATGATGGACGCCGGGTTCGAGTTCACCAGCACCACCTCATACCCCTCGGCCTTCAGCGCCTTGCACGCCTGCGTGCCGGAGTAGTCGAACTCCGCCGACTGCCCAATCACAATCGGCCCCGAGCCGATCACCAGAATCTTCGCAATGTCATTCCTACGCGGCATTCGCTTCCTGTCTGTTGGTCTGCAGCTTCACTTCTTCCACTCTTCCATCATCTTGCGAAAATCCTTGAACAGATAATGCGAGTCATGCGGCCCGGGGCTTGCCTCCGGGTGGTACTGCACGCTGAACATCGGGTCCGTCTTGTGCCGCAACCCTGCCAGCGTCTGATCGTTCAAATTCGTATGCGTCCGCTCCACATTGTCCGGCAGAGAATCCGGATCGACATTGAAGTTGTGGTTCTGCGCCGTAATCTCCACCTTGCCGGTCTGGTGGTTCATGATCGGATGATTCCCGCCGTGGTGGCCGAACTTCAGCTTGTACGTCTTCCCGCCCAGCGCCAGCCCGAAGATCTGGTGCCCCAAACAAATGCCGAAGATCGGCGCCTTCCCCTGCAGCTTCCGCACCGTCTCGACCGCGTAATCCAGCGGCTCCGGGTCGCCGGGTCCGTTGGAGAAGAACACGCCATCGGGCTTCATCGCCAGCGTCTCTTCCGCGGTCGTCTTGGCCGGCACCACGGTCACGCGGCAACCCTCGCGCGTCAGCATGCGCAGGATGTTCTGCTTGATCCCGAAGTCGTACGCCACCACATGCAGCGGCTCGCCGTCCGTAGCAGCATCGGGCCCGGGCAGCAGCGCATCGCCCGTCTGATTCCGCGGCTCGCTCGCATCCCACTCGTACGCCGTTTTCGTCGTAACAACGCTCGCCAGATCCGTGCCTTCCATCTTGCGAATCGCACGCGCCTTCGCCACCAGCACATCCGCATCGAGATTCTCGCCCGATGCGATCACCCCGCGCATTACGCCATGCGTCCGCAGATGCCGCACTACTGCGCGCGTGTCCACTTCGGCGATAACCGGAATGCCGCTGCGTTCCAGATAATCATCCGCCACTTCGGTCGAGCGCCAGTTTGAGCTCATCGCCGAAAACTCGCGCGTCACCAGACCTTCGATATACGGCCTCGACGCTTCCGCATCGCTCGGTGTCGTCCCATAATTTCCGATGTGCGGATTCGTCAGCACCACGATCTGTCCCGCGTACGAAGGATCGGTGAAGATCTCCTGGTAGCCGGTCAGCGATGTATTGAAGACAACTTCGCCCGCAGCCTCAACGGGCGCGCCGAAGCCCTTGCCGCGAAAGATGCGCCCGTCTTCGAGCGCCAGAATTGCCTGCATTGTCTACTCCTGCGGAATCCAAAAAGGAGTGGATTCAATCGATTCTATCAGCATCTGCCCGGCCCTCCTAATCGCGCCAACCCACTTTCCGCGCCCTCAGCGCAAAAAAAGACCCGGCACGGAGCCGGGTCCCCTTTCCACGCGAAAATCGGACTATTTCTTGTGGTGATGATGGCGCGCTCTGTGATGGTGATGCATAGCAGCACTCGCGGGTATGACCGAACCGGCCAGAACCGTAAATGCAATGACAGCGAGCAGGAGATTGCGGAACATTCTCATGGCAGGAATCCTCTTACGAACCCAGCCGCCCAATCATTCGGACGGTCAGGGGGAATGCATGGAGCATAATCCGTAGCGACGCCTTTGACTATTAAAAGTTGCCGCCAGTCGCGGATAGGTTCCCAGGTGGATTCCCCCCAGGCCGGTCCACGTCGACAAACACGCCGTCTCCAACGATCTTTACCGGAAACACCGTCACCCGCTCATGCACCGGAAACTCCGCCACTCCCGTCTTCACGTTGAACGTCCAGGAGTGCCACGGGCAGACCACCGACTCGCCGTCAATCCAGCCCTGCCCCAGCGGCCCGCCGCGATGCGGGCAGCGATTATCCAGCGCGCCCAACTCGCCATTCACATTCGCCAGGCAAATCCCCACGCCGGCGGCCTCGGCCTCCATCGCCTGGCCACTCTGCGGAGCTTCCGCCACTCCGCAAACCCTTACCCACTGCGCCACTTTGCCCTCGCTACTCCGCTACCAGCTTGTTGCGCAGCTCGCCGATCCGTTCGATCTCGATCACCATCTCCTCGCCTGGCCTCAGCCAGCGCGGCGGCGTCCGCCCCATGCCCACTCCGGCGGGCGTTCCCGTACTGATCACGTCGCCAACCTGCAGCGGCACAATCCCCGACACGTACTCGATCAGCGCCGGAATCTTGAAGATAAGCAGGCTCGTGTTCGAATTCTGCAGCTTCTCACCGCCTATCGTCAGGCTGATCTGCAGCGCATGCGGATCGGCAATCTCATCCTTACTGACGACCCACGGACCCATCGGCGCAAACGTCGGAAAGCTCTTTCCCAGCGACCATTGCGTCGTCGCCCGCTGCACGTCGCGTGCGCTGACGTCGTTCATGATCGTGTAACCGAAGACGTGCTCCATCCCCTTGCTCGCCGGAATCTGATAACCCGGCTTGCCGATCACCACAGCAAGCTCCGCCTCGTAGTCCGGCATAGAACTCGCCTTGGGCAGAATCACATTCTCGCCCGGCCCCACCACCGCCGACGAAAGCACAATAAACACAGTAGGAACCTTCTGCGTCTCGGTCTTCGATTCAGCCGCATGCTCCGCGTAGTTCACGCCAATGCCGAAGATCCGCGGCGGATTCGGAACCGGCGCCACCAGCTTCAAATTATCCATCGAGATGATCGGCTTCTCCGCCGCCACATCCGCCTGAACACTCGGCGCGGCAGCCATAAACGCGATCGCATCCCTGAACCCCTCCGCACTGAGATCGATGATCCCGCCGTCCACCACCAGGCCCGGCCGCGGTCCCCGATCTCCCTCAACAAATGTCACCAGCTTCATGCCAACTGCCTCCATACCGAACCGTCTGCAAAGTCATACGCTGCAAGCGACTCCGGCTTCATTTCAATGCTATATCCGGGCATCGAGGGCAGTTGGTACCGCCCCCGCACTATCCGCACCGGATCGAGAAAATGTTCATGCAGATGATCGACGAACTCGATCACCCGGTCTTCCATGCTGCACGAAACCCGTAAATAATCGAAGAACGAAAGGTGCTGCACATACTCGCACAGACCCACCCCGCCGGCATGCGGGCAAACCACCACGCCGAACTTCGCCGCCATCAACAGAATCGCCAGATTCTCGTTCACTCCCGCAACCCGGCAGCTATCGATCTGGCAAACGTCGATCGCCTCCGCCTGCAGCAGTTGCTTGAACATCACGCGATTGTGGCAGTGCTCGCCGGTCGCGATCCGTACCGGTTTCACCTCGCGCCGAATCCGCGCGTGCCCCAGGATGTCGTCCGGATTGGTCGGCTCCTCCATCCAGTAAGGCTTCGCCTCGGCCAGCATCCGCGTCCGGGCAATCGCTTCGTCCACGCCCCATTTCTGGTTGGCATCGACCATCAGCTTGTTCTCCCAGCCAATCTCTTCGCGCATCAGCAGCGCGCGTCGGAGATCGTCCTTCGCCTCGCCGCCCACCTTCAGCTTGAAGTGCGTCCAGCCCTCCGCCAGCCCTTCGCGGCAGAGCCTCCGCACCTTCTCGTCGCTGAACCCAAACCACCCCGCCGAAGTTGTGTAGGCGGGATATCCATCCGCCTCCAGTTTCTTCAGCCGGTCCGGCATGCTGCTCTGGCTCCGGCAAAAAATCTCCAGCGCCTCTTCCCGCGTAATCGCGTCGTCGATATACCGGAAGTCCACTGCCGACACCAGTTGCTCCGGCGACATCTCCGCCAGCAGTCTCCATAGCGGCTTGCTCTCGGCCTTCGCATACAGATCCCAGATAGCGTTGATCAGCGCGCCGGCGGCCATGTTAATGACGCCCTTCTCCGGCCCTAGCCACCGGAACTGGCTATCATCCGTCATCAAACGCGAGAACGCGCAGAACTCCTTCGTAATCGAATCGAGAGTGCGCCCCACCGCCTGTTGTGCCAGGTATTTCAGCGCTGCAACGCAGAGCTCGTTTCCGCGCCCCAGCGTGAAAGTCAGCCCATGGCCCTCAAGCGCTCCGTCCGTTTCGAGAATGCAATAGGCGGCCGAATAATCCGGGTCCTTATTTACAGCGTCAGACCCAATATTTCCTAACGAGGTCGGGAACCGCACATCCAGCACCCGCACTCCCGTAATCCGAATCTCACTCACTCCCGTTGCCCCTCGTCTTTTCAACTAACAACCAACAACCAGCAACCTTCAACTTCTCTACGCCGCTGTCCAACCGCCATCGATCGCAATCACGGCGCCCTGAACAAACTCTGCTTCTTTGCTGCAGAGATAGCGCACCAGTCCTGCAATATCCTCTGGCGTCCCCAGCCTTCCAATCGGTTGCCGCTGGCGCAACTCTTCGCGCACTTTCTCCTTCTCATGCGCGTGATACTTGTCCAGGTAGCCTTCGACAAACGGCGTTTGCACCGTACCCGGCGCGATGCAGTTGCAGCGCAGTTCTTTCGGGTAATCCACCGCGATCTGCCGCGTCATTGCGGCCACCGCACCCTTGCTCGCGCAGTAGGCAAACCTCTGTTTCACCCCAACCTGGCCGGCCACCGAGCCGATATTCACAATCGATCCCCGGCTCATCAGCAGCATCGGCAACATCGCCCGCGTCACCAGGTAAATCGAGTGGACATTGACCCGCATCACCCGCTCAAAATCTTCCTCGCTGGTTGAGGCGAGGTCTCCCACCAGCCCGATCCCCGCGTTGTTCACCAGTATGTCGAGGGCCGGTATCCGATCCATTGCGTCCCCGATCGAACTGGC
The DNA here is from genome assembly GCA_036390355.1 of Acidobacteriaceae bacterium. Taxonomy (GTDB): domain Bacteria; phylum Acidobacteriota; class Terriglobia; order Terriglobales; family Acidobacteriaceae; genus Edaphobacter. Next base: position 19,471 of record DASWCA010000235.1, on the reverse strand, counting down.
CTGCGTCACATCCATTTGCAGCGCTCGCGCCCCCGGCAACTCGCCGGCAAGCCCCTTCGCCGCCTCGAGATTGAGATCGGCGACAATCACCTCCGCGCCCGCACGCGCCAACTCGCGGCACGTTGCGGCGCCAATTCCGCTGGCCCCACCCGTCACCAGCGCGATCTTCCCATCCAGCCTGTAAGGCTGTTCCGTGTCACTGCTCATTTTTATCCCGTCTAGTCACCGATAGGTAGAAATTCCGGCCAACCCCTTAATCCTATAGGATTCAGCCAATAGAAATGAGCGGTCGCCAGTGAAAACTATCCGGATAGACCTATTGCCCCTTCCCCAATCGCCGGTAATACTCCGCAACCGCATCCTCATACCCCGCGGGAACGGTAGGTGGCCCGGCTGTCCTGGCCTGGCCGGCCGAGGGCGCATTCGGATCGCGTCGAAGCTGCAACTCCAGCTTGTCCACGTCATTCAGCACCTTCGTGTGCAGTTCCTCCACCATCGCCGGATTCCCTACAAACCGCGACGGATCGAGCTTCTGCATCTCCTTAACCAGGTCCTGAATCTGCTTCTCCGCCGCCGGATCGCCTTTGGCCATCGCACGCAACTGGTTCAACTCGCTCAACCCCTGCTGAACCACTCGCTCGGTATCCGCCGGATTCGCTCCAATCCGTGGTGGAGCCGAACTTCGCGTCGAGCTATACGTCTGACCGCCAGTATCGATGTTGAGGTTGATATCCGCTCCCCCGCCTCCACGCAACTCTCCATTTGCAATATCGCCGCCGTATTGCCCGCCACGCTGCCCCTGTCCGCTTTGCCGGCCACCCTGATCGCCTCGATTTCCCTGCTGCTTGCCCTGACCCTGCTGGCCCTGCCCCTGTCGCTGACCGCCCTGTCCAGCCTGCTGTCCCTGGCCTTGTTGCCCGTTCTGACCGCGTTGCGATCCCTGCTGTCCCTGGCCTTGTTGCCCATCGCGCCCCTGCTGGCCATTCTGCCCTGGCTGCTGGCCATTTCGACCATTCGGCGAACCACGTCCCGCCAGACTCTCAATCTGGCTGCGAAGCCGATCAACATGATCGAGCGCCGCCGTCTGCGTTCCGGGCGCCTGTCCTGGCCGTCCATTCTGCCCGCCGCCCGCTGCCTGCTGCGCCTGCCGCACCTGGTCGTCGAGTTTCTTCAGCCCCGTAGCAATCTGCGTCTCCGTGCCATTTGAGTTCGGATTGATCCCCCGCCGCAGCCAGTCCGCCGTCCGCTGCACAAGATTCTTCAGATCGACCTGATCCATCCCGCCCAGCGCATCGCGCAGATTCGAAGACGCTCCCGGCTGGGTCGGCGCCAACTCGCGCGCCGTATCCCGCATGCCCTTCTCCAACTTCTCCAGGTCGTTCGACATCTGCTGCCGGTCGTTCGCGAGACTCTGGCGCTCCTTCTCCGCCGCCGCCAGATCCGCCGCGCTGGGACTGCTGCCCTGGCCGTTCTTCGCCTGCATAGCCTCACCCGCAGCCGCCAGCTTGCGGACGCGATCCGCCTGCGCATTCTCTTCCTTCGACAGCCGGTCCGCCTCGCGACCCAGTGAATCCAGTTTGCCCGACGCTTGCTGTTTCTGCGCGCCACCCAACAGATCCGTTGCCTCCCGCAACCGTTCCGCCGCCCGTCTTGCCTCCTCCGCGCTCTGGCCGCCCTGCTGCTGCCCAGCCCGGCTCATCGCCTCATTCGCGGCACGCAACCGCTCCAGCGCCTGCGTCACCCGCGGATCGGTACTCCCATCCTTTGTCCCAGCGCGCGAAGCCGATTGCGACCCGGACGCCTGCCCCGACTGCCCACTCTGCTGCCCCTGTTGCCCTTGCTGCCCGGACTGCTGTCCCTGTCTTCCCGGCTGCTGTCCCTGCTGCCCCTGCTGCCCGTTTGCGCTTTGCTGCCCCTGCTGCCCTTGCTGGCCCTGCATCTGCTCCATGTCGCGCTGCAACTGCTCTGCCTCGCGCCGCAGCATCTCCTGCTGCCACCTCTGCTGGAAGTTCTGCGCCTGGTTCCCCTGCTTCTGCGACAACTCCTCTTGCCGCTTTGCCAGCGCGTCCAGCTTCGCTAAAGCGTCGTCCACCTTCTTCGCCTGCTGCTCCGCCGGAGAAGCCGTCTGCGCCGTCTCGTACTGATTCTTCTCCGTGTCCATCTCCAAATCGAAGAGGCTCGCCAGATCGCGGCCCGCACCTCCGCCGCCACCTCCACCGCCGCCGCCGCGCTGCCCGAACGCTACCTGAATCTGCCGGAACGTCGCCTCTGCCCGCAGCAGCGCCTGCAGCACCTTCTGCTCAACCGGCATCGCATCCTGCCACTGCATCGCCTTCAGCTTGTCCGCGGCCGGCTGCATACCAGCCGCCGCAATCTCCATGTCCTTATCGAAGCTGTTGAACTCCTCGTTCGCCTGCGAAAGATCGCGGCTCTGCATGCGCGCGCTTAGCGCCAGCGCCTGCTGCTTCAACGTCGCCTGCGCCTCCGACAGCAGCTTACCCGTCGCCGCCGCCTGTTCCTTCGTGACATTCTTTGCGTTGATCTCCTTCCACGTCGCCGCGATCAACTCCTTCTCGCGTCGAGCAATGTCCGTCTGATTGTTCTGCCCGCCGCCGCCTCCACCGCCCCCGCCGCCGCCACTCTGCTGCGACTGCGAAAACTCCCGCTCAAACGGATCGACCTGGATAAAGCTGATGTCCGTCTTCGCCTCCGCATGATTGTCCTTCGCCGTCGCGTACAGGCTCACCACATCGCCCGGCTGCAGCTTGAAATCTTCCAGGCTCAGCGTCGTACCTCCGCCCACATCTTTCGCGCCCGGCTGCTTCAGGATGTTCACCGTCTGCTCCGCGCCGCCGTTCACCGAGTAGTGCAGACTCACATGGGTCAGCCCAAAATCCGCGCCCGCCTTCACCCCAACCGCCACTTCCTCAATCGGGCTCGCGCGATAATCCCCGCCTGGCTTATCGATCGCGATGCTCGGCGGATTCGCCTTGCTCGTCGAAATAAAGTAGTCCTCCGACAGCCGGACCTGCTGCCCCTCATCCACCGCCGCCACGTGGTACGCCCCATCCTTCTCCATGTGGATGGTCCCGTGATACACATTCCCCGCGCCGCCCGTCAGATGCACCGGCTGCCCATCGTCCAGCACCAGCATCCCATCCTTCAGCGGAGCCGTCATCTGCACCGTCAACGCCGCGTCCGTACCTTCCAGCGCTCGCAGATCGCCCGCCTGCTCCTCCGAGACCGTCTGCATCCCCGTCCACTTTGGATAGTGATACGTCACCTGCATCGCCTTCACCGAAGGCAGATCGACTACGCGAAATTTGAAGTGCTTCGAGGCCGCCGCGCCCGCCTGCACGTAATACTCCACGTTCTCCGGCAGCCCCGCGAATAGAAACTGGAACCCCGTCCCGTCCATCTGCGGCTGCATCGCCACTTGCTCCCACTTCGACGCGCTCGCATACCGCGCAAACAGGTTGACCTTGCCCGTCGACAGCCCAATCACCTGCGCCGTCACCATCTCGTCGCTGTTCCGCCGCACCGCCGCATCTCCCGGCGTCACTACTATCTGATAGATCGGCGGCACGTCGTTGTGCGGGCCTGTCCACAATAGCGAAGCGCCGTATCCCATAAATCCCGGCCGCGCCGCAATCATCCACACCAGCACGCCCGCGCACACCACTCCGGCGCCCATCAGCACCATCAACCGCGTCCGCGACGCCAGCCCATCCGGCGGCGCCTCCTCTGCCACCTTCAACGTGTCCGCCGCCAGCAACTCCAGAAAAATCCCGCTCTGCCCCGCATCTGCATCCTCGACACGTTCCTTCTCCGAGAACGTAAGCAGCCGCTGCTGAAACTCCGGAAATGCTGTCTCCGCGCGTCCCACCGAACGCCGCCGGTTCAGCCGCCACAGCGGCCACGCCAGTCCGAAGCACACCACCGCGATCACGATCACTAGCAACGCCAACCGCGCCGGCGTCAGCCCGCGTTCCGGAAACGCATACGCATTCAAAATAAGGGTGAGGACGATTGTCGTGGCGAGAGCAGCAAACGTGACAACCGCCGCTCCGCGTAGGCCTGCATCCAGCCGCAGCCTGCGCTGCACCCGCTGGATGTAGAGGTTGAGCTGCTGACGCTTGCTCATAGTGCCTCCCGCTGCGTGCCCAGGTACCCGCTGGCCACAGCCGATTCGGCCACTGCGGTAATCGCTAACAAAAGCATAACCCACCACCACAAACTCGACACGCTGCGCTCATCCTGCGCCGCAGCAGCCGTCGCCGCATTCCCCGTTCCCGCCGCAGCGCTGCCCGTCCAAAGCTTTAACACGTCGTCTGTAATCACAGCCATGTCCGACTCCCGCCGGTCCGGATTCACCGCAATCAACGCATCCCGCCCATTTGCAAAGCGAATTTGGTAGAACCCCGCCCGCGCCAGTTGAAACGACTGCGCCGCAGCCGCCTCCTTCAGAGACAGCGGCCGCTTTCCGTCCGGCCCGATAATATCTACCGTCGATTTACTTGCCGCGCCCGACTCAGCATTCACCGGATTCCGAAGCTGCACAAATGAATCGACAACCCGCGCCCCGCTCACCCGCTCGTCGCCCGAGAGATACCGCGCCGTCTGATCGACAAACGCCACAAACCCCGGATTCAGCGGCAGATCATTCGTCAGATTGTCGAACCCCGACGCGAACAGCAGCACATGCCCCTCGCCCATCTGCTTATCCACCACCAACGGGCTTCCGTCGGCCATCCGAGCCACCACGCGCGCCTTCCCCGGATCAACCGCAGCCGCATAGAAAAACTTCGTCCCCTGCCATCCATTCGCGTCCTTCACCGAAGGATGCGAAGCATCCACCTGGCCCACCGTAGCAAATCCGTTCGCCGCCGAGGATCGCGAATAGAAATGCCCATCCGCCACATTCCCCCCAAACACCGGAATGTGTTCACGATGCGAGTCCGCCATCCCTGTCGCTACCAACACGCTCCCTCCATCCTGCACATTGCGCAGCAACGCATTCTCCAGAATCGACGGCACCGACGGAACATCCGAAAGAACTACAAACGCATACTTCGATGGGTCGATATCGCTCGCCTGCTCCGGCGTAATCGGCTGCAGCACAAACGAGGCCTGCCCCGCCGCCGCCAGAGCCGCACCAAAATACAACGGCGACCGCGTATCCGCCGCCTGATGCACAAATAACACCCGCTCCGGGTCAGCCCGCTTCACCGCAAACCCGCTCGCGTCATCCGCGAGAAACCCATCCTCCGAATCGGTCCTATCGATCCTCACCGCGCACCGGCTCTCGCCATACGGAACATCCAGCCCTTCAAATGTCACCGTCGCGCGCCCATTCGCCGGCACATCCACCTTCTTCGTCGTCACCGTGGTTCCGTTCACCACCAGGGAAACCGTCCGCGTGGCGGCCGGCGTAGCATGACCCGCCACCACCGCAATCACCCGCGCCTTCTTCGTATCCACCAGCTGACCCGGCGCCTGCACACTCTCCACAGTCCAGTTAGGCGCCGCCGCCATCGCACCAATGCGATGCAGCACCAGCGCCACGTTCCCCGGCATCACCATGTCCGCGAAGTTCCCCGGCATGTTCGATTCCTGCATATCGCTGAACAGATCAAGTTCCATCGGCGTATGCACCGTCTCCGCCATCGCCCGCATCCCGCGGCCAAGTTCGCCAAACGTCCCATGCCCATCGCCCGGCCCAATCCCCTGCACCGCCGCGCGCAACTCACCCGCATCCTCGGTCGGCTGCGTCAGCAAACTCATCTGCCCACCCAGCGCGATCACCTGCGCCTTCTGCCCTCCGGCCTTATGCGCCAATATGTCCAGCGCCCCGCGCTTTGCCTCATCCAGTCGCGTGCCACCACCCGCAACCGCCGCATTCATGCTGAACGAATCATCGACCGCAACCAATAACAGCTTATCGCTCGCACGCACCGTCTTGTGCCGGAAGAACGGCTGCGCAAACGCCAGCGCCAACAGCAGCACCAGCAGCGTCCGCAACGCAAACAGCAGGAGATAGCGCAGCCTTCTGTGCCGCACCGAACTCTGCTTCCCCTGCTCAAAAAACATCAGCGAACTCACCGGTCGCGGCACCGTCGTCTGCTTGCGCAGCAGATGCACGAACACCGGCAGCCCCAGCGCCGCCAGGCCAGCCAGAAACCATGGCGCGAGGAATCCCATCAGCGCACCCCTCGCGTCTGCCGCAACGAGAGATACTCCGTCAGCGCGCGGTCCAGCGGCTTGTCCGTGGTGAGCAGGTGATAGCCCATCCCCGCCGCCTGGGTGCGGTCCCGCATCTGCTCCAGGTGATCGTCCATCTTCGCGCGATACTGCGTCTTTACGTAATCCGGAATCACCTCCAGCTTTTGGTCCGTCTCCAGGTCAATCAGAACCGCCGGCCCTTTCAAGTCCGGAAAAATCTCCTTCGGGTCGAGCACATGAAACAGCACCACTTCGCTCCCGTGAAAGCGCAGCGGCTCGATCGCCTTTACAATCGCCTCCGGCTGCTCGTAGAAATCAGAAATCACCAGCACGATTCCACGCTTCCTCAAGAACTCCTGGAAGTGTTTCAGCGGCTTCCCAAAGTCCGTCCGCGCCGCCGGTTCAGCCTGCTCCAACCCTGCCAGCAGCCGGTACAACTGGCCCTGCCGCGTCGACGGCCGAATATAATTCCGCACCTCGTCGTCAAACACAATCAGCCCCGCGGGATCCCGCTGATTATGGATCGACAGATAGAACATCGACGCCGCCATGTAGCGCGCGTAGTCCATCTTCGTCACCGCACCCGACGAATACTTCATCGAGTTGCTCGCATCCAGCAGGATCGTCAGTTGCGTATTCGTGTCGCCGCGATACCGCTTCAGATAACAGCGCTCCGTCCGCGCAAACAGGTTCCAATCCACATGCCGCAGATCATCGCCCGGCGTGTACGCGCGATACTCCGCAAACTCCAGGCTGAACCCGAAGTCCGGCGAACGGTGCAATCCCGCAACGAAGCCGTCCACCACCGTCTTCGCCACGAGATCCAAACTCGATATCCCGTGCAGCACCGCCGGATCCAGAAATCGCTGCAGCATCCCGCCTCCACTTACTCGCAAATATTGAGGTTGTCATTCTGGCGCAGCCAGAATCCCCGTATTTGTCTTTGTCCTCCAACCAGCAAACATCAACTTTCCTTCGGCGGCGCCACATGCGCAATCAGCCTCGTCAAAATCTCATCCGAATCAATCCGCTCCGACTCGGCATGGAAGTTCAGCAGAATGCGATGCCGCAGCACCGGAATCGCGAGCGCGGTGATGTCCTCATACGTCACGTGGTACCGCCGCCGGCTCAGCGCCCGAGCCTTCGCGGCCAGCACAATAAATTGCGCCGCTCGAATACTCCCGCCATAGTTCACATACTTCTTCACAAAGTCCGGCGCATTCTCACTCTTATGCCGCGTCGCCCGCACCAGGTTCACTACATACTTCGCCAGCGACTCGCCAATCGGCACCATCCTTACTAATTGCTGAAACTCCAGCAACTCCTTCGCATTCGTCACGGCGGTCACCTTGGGATCCTTGGTCGCAGTCGTCAGGTCCACCACCTTCAACTCATCACCTGCGCTCAGATAATCCAACACCGCATTAAAGAGAAAGCGATCCAGTTGCGCCTCGGGCAACGGATACGTGCCCTCCAACTCAATCGGGTTTTGCGTCGCCAGGACAAAGAACGGCGCGGGCAATTTATAGATATGTCCGCGCACCGTGCAGCTCCGCTCCTGCATCGCCTCCAGCATCGCCGCCTGCGTCTTCGGCGGAGTGCGGTTGATCTCGTCCGCAAGCACAACATTCCCGAAGATCGGCCCCTCCACGAACGTCCACTTGCGATGCCCAGTCGTAATGTCCTCTTCAATGATGTCGGTGCCCGTAATATCCGAAGGCATCAGGTCCGGAGTGAACTGAATCCGCTTGAACGACAGCCCCAGCGTCTGCGCAATTGTCCGCACCATCAGCGTCTTCGCCGTGCCAGGCATGCCGGTGATCAGGCAATGTCCGCCCACGAACAGGGCAATCAGGATCTGATCGAGCACATCGTCCTGCCCGACGATCACCTGCCGCACCTGCGCCAGTATCCCGTCGCGCACCTCCTGGAAGCGCTCAATGCGCTGCTGCAACTCTGTCGCATCCTGATTCAATCCAGCAATTGCGCTCATCGTCACCCTCTCCCCTACCGAATTCGCTTGTCATTTTGAGCGGAGCGAAGAATCCCCGCATTAGCCTTTGCTGTTGCCTTTGTCTGTCTATCCCGTCCCTGATCCATTCAATCGGTGTTCATCGGTGTTAAGCCTTTGCTACGCTCCCTACTTCCCCTCAATCTCCAACAACAACTTCTGCGCCGGCTTATACCCCGGAGCCGCCTCCAGCGAAGCCAGCACACTCTCCTCCGCCTTCGCCTTATCACCCGCAGCGAGGTACGCCCTCGCTACATCGAACTCCGCCGACGCCATATCCAGCGGCTTCATCGCCACCACAGCCCCGTACTCCCGAATCGCGCCGGCAGTATTCCCCTGCGCCAGCAACAGTCCGCCCAGCTTCCGATGCAAATCCTGATCCTCCGGATAAATAAAGTTGAGTTCGTTCAGAGTGGCCGCCGCCTCCTTTGGATGCCCCAAATCCTCCTCCAGCGATGCCAGCTTCCTCAATGCGCCGGGGCTCTCGCCGCCTCTCTTCTCGTACTCCGCCAATGCATCCGCCGCCGCCTGCTTGTTACCCTTGATCAATTGTGCGTTCGCCAGCATCTCATACGCATTCGCATCTTCTACATACTCTGGATACATCTTGATCACCGCAGGTGCAGTCGCAATCACCGCATCATCGTTCTTTGCCTCTGCCAATTTCACCAGAGCCTTCAACTGCTCATGCCACTTGTCGAAATTTGCGACGGTGGACCCCACCCGCGTATCCAGCCAAGCCATGTACTCCTTATCAAATTCCCCCAGCGACACCTTTAGATTCGCCTGAATCGCCTCCGGCGTAGTCTTCAACTCCGCAAACGAGTGCACCATCCCCAGCAGCGCATCACTCCCCCACTTTTCGCTGACGTAGTCGCAAATCGTTCCCGCCTGCCAGTAACTCACCAACACCTGGTCCGGATATTTCGGAAATATAAACCCCTGATCCATCTCTGTAACTGGCAGCAGTCTTTTATCCCGAATCGCCGCAACCACATCCGGTGTCAGCCGGTTCGCCCATTTAGGATTCGCCTGCCCCTCCTCATGCACCGCCAGGCCTTCCGTAAACCAACGCGGCACCCGAAACTTCGTCGCCGACAAAATATATACATGGCTCATCTCATGCCACATTGTCGCGCCCCAGTTGAAGTCTCCCGGTTTCCGTCCCGACGGCGAATCCATCGCCACCACATTGCCAAACGTCACGCCCAGCGCTCCCAGGCCCGGCATCCCCATCGTCCGCACAGCAAAGTCCTCGTGGTCCGGATAGACCTCCAACTGCACCGGCCCACTCAGCTTCATCTTGTACTTCGCCTCATAAGTCGTAATCGCCTTATGTAACTGCTCCGAAAAATAGGGGCGCAATAAATCCGCTTCCTTCTTCTTCAATCGCAATATCGTAGTTTCATCCTTAGTCGTCTCGAAATCCTTATAGCTATCCAGTAACTTCAAACTATTCGCTGTAGCCGCATCCGTCTGCCCGTTGTTGTAACTCAGCTCTAACTCCTTCCGCGGCTCGTCTTCCTCACCCATCCGCATCAGGTTGATCCCCAGCTTCGAGTGCGCCGCCCAGTCCTGCGGGTCCGCCTCCACCGCCTTTCTGTAGTACGCCACTGCCTCCGGATACCGGCGGTTCAGCACCATGTGTTCCGCCACCCGCGCATAGCCCTCGCCGTACCCTGCATTCACCGCCTTGATCTTCGCCAGCCACGCCTCGGCGTCCGAGTTCTTATCCTGCAGCAGATCCGCAGCCGCCCGCACCGCCATCGCGTCCAACGCATCCGACCCTCCCTGGTACGGCGACAGTGCAATCGCAGCGTCCGCCTCTTTTTCCGCGTCCGCAATCTTCTCGTCTTCCAGATCCAGCTCCGCCAGAAACGCATGCGCCTCTACCAGCTTCGGATCCGCTGCCACCGCCTTCGCCGCATACTCCCGAGCCACTACGTCAAAGCTCTCCGAGCTCTCGATCGCCATCCCCAGATACGCCCCTGCATTTCCCGGCTCCTGCTTCAGCGCGTCAGTAAACAGGTCGAGCGCATCCTTGCTGTTAAACCTCTCCAGAAACAACCGCCCGTAGCGCACCTTCCACGCCGCCGGCACGTTCGGCTGCTTGATCGCAACCTCAAACTCCTTCTTCGCATCCTCCCAATCCCCCAGCCCCCAGAACCCTTCCGCCATCCGGTACGCATCGCCACTCCGCGTCAACGCCTCGAAACATGCCGTCGCCTCTGCCTTCTTCCCATGCAACCGCAGTTCCCTGCACCCCTCCGGAGTCGCCGCCGCACCCACAGGCGCAGCCCACCCCGAGTCCGCCCTCGCAAGCAGAATCACAACCGCCAGCACAGTTCCGAGTTTGCCCGATACCCTCATACCGTCGTCATTCTGACCGCAGGTCAGAATCTCCGTATTTGTCTCTCCCCTCGAACCTTGAACCTTACTTATCCAACTCCGCCTGCACCTTCGCCAAATCCACCAGCGCCGCCGTCAATTCCTTCTTGTATTCTCCCGGCTCCATCGCCGCCTTCTGATACTTCAGCCCATCGATCTTCTGCTCCAGTTCTTCCTTCTTCGTCAACAAGTCCCTCTTCGCCGGATCGTTCATCGCCGCCTGCGCAGTGCCGATTCGCACCACTGTCAACGTCGCCATAAGCGCGCCCTCACGCCCCGCAGTCGTCCCAGCGGCGGACCGCACCGGCTCGCCCTTCCCCGTATCTTCAAACTCCGCATGCTCCGTCGCCAACCGCTTCTGCGACGCGTAAAATTCAACCGTCTTCCGGTCCGCATACGCAAACGCCTCCGCCGCGCTGATCGACTCGCTCTTATCCGTATCCGCCGTCGGATCCTGCAACGCCTCCACCCAGTACCGCGCGAACACCGTCGCATTCTTCTCCGTGCCGCTCTTCGTCGCCGCAACCACCGCTCGTCCCGGCCGTTCCAGCGCCGCCACTACACCTCCACTCGCGCTCGACGTGTCCACAATCAACTGCCGCTTCGCCACCACGCGATCACACAACTCCGACAGCTCCGCACCCGACACATCCGGTCCCACCAGGTTGAACTTGTACTCCACGCCATCGAAACTCCCATGCCCAATCAGCGTCACCACCAGATCGTCCTCAGCCTTGGCCTCCCGCGCCACCCCCGCCATCGCCTCATTCAGCCGAGCCTTCGTAGCCTGCTTGCCCGTCAGTGTCACCACATGCGCCCCCACCGACGCTTTGAAAATCTTGTCCAGGTCCATCGCATTCGCTGTAAACCGCTGCTCATAATCCGGCTCGCCCCCCAACCCCGCCACGGTCACGTAATAAGTCGCACCCCACGTCTGCACACACCCCGCCCCAATTAACAACCAGCAACCAACAACCAACACCCACTGACCACTGATCACTGACCGCTGACCAATCGGCTTCATACCACCCCCCACTTCCGCCGCAGCAGCCAATCCGTCGCCATCAACCCCAGCAGCACCAGGAACACCGCCGGCAAATCCCAAAGCTCCTTGGTGTTCCGCACCGAGATGCCCGCCTCCGAATAGGAAATCTCGCTCGGCAGCCGCTCCAGATCACTCTGCTGCCAATACCGTCCGCCCGTCTGCTCTGAAAGTTTCTCCAGCAGCTCGCGATTCTGTTCCGTGTGGAAGTTCTCCGCAACCCCATCCTCCCGCCGAAACGAAAGCACATCCTTCCCCAACTCCTGACCGCCTTTCCCGCCACTTGCTGCCGTCACCTCTGCCACATAACTCCCCGGCTTCTCCGCCGTCCAGTCCATCGCAAATGTCCCCGGAGTATTCGGCACCGGCGTCAGATCCACCACTGCGGACAAGCCCTGCGGCCCAATCACGTGTGCCGACACATGTGCATCCGGCGCCGGCGTAAATTGCCCGTCCCGCACTACCGCTGTAACCTTTACATGCCCGTCATCCATCAGCGTCTGCTGCGGCATCGTCGCCACCACCTGCCCCGGCGAGTCCTCCGCAAGCCAGCGCAACATCTGCTGCCAAAACAAATCGTGCGCAGGATCATCCAGCGCCGCACTCATCTGCCAGCGCCACGTGCCCGATGTCGCCAGCACCGCCGTCTTGCCTCGGCCAAAGTTCTGAGTCACCAGCAGCGGCATCGTCTTACCCGCCGTCATCTGCGCCAGCACCGTCGCGCCAGGCTTCGCTGTCCCCGGATCCTGATAGTCATTCAGATATGGCAGCTTTCTCCATCGCGCTACATTCGCAACCCGGTCATCCAGCAGCCGCGTTATCGGATTCTCCGTGCCCGCCGCTGTCAATTGCACTGTTGCCGCTTCGCGATGAAACGTCCCCTTCGCATTCGGCAGAAAAGTGGGAAACAAGTCCGCCACGCCCGACGACGCCCACCCGCCATCGCTCAGCGAAAATCGTCCGCCAAGAAACAGCAGCCCGCCGCCGCGCTTGTCCACAAACTCCCGCAGCAGCTCCTGCTGCACCGGCGAAAAGTATCCCGCCTCCACGCTCCCGATAATGATCGCCTGATACTTGAACAGGTCCTCCGCCTTCACTGGAAACCCATCCGCCAGCTCACTCGGGTCCGCAATTCCCTGCCGGTAAATCTTGTTCTCCGTCGTCCGCAGCATGGAGACGACCTGCAGTCCCTTATCCTCCGCCTCCGCCCTCCGGATAAACTTGTACTCCCAGCGCGGCTCGCCCTCGACATACAGAATGCGCCGCTTCTCCGCACTCACGTCCACCAGCCGCGTCACTGCATTGTTCAGCGTGTTTTCCTCTCCCGCCAGAGGCTCCAGCGAAAATCCAATGTTCTTCACGCCCGCGTCGCCCGCATTGAAGAACACGGTCTCGCTCGATCCCGCGCCATCCGCTCCAAGCGTCACTTCTTTCGAGGCCAGCAGCTTGTCCCCATCTTTCACATCGAGAGTCGCCTTCTGTCCCGCATATCCGCGCTGATGAAAACTCACCGTCGCCGTCATCCGCGAATCGGCCATCGCCTTCGCCGCAACCACCGCATCGTCCATCTCCAGGTCGTGCGCGGCCCGCTCCTTGCCGAAGCCGATCGTGTGAACCGGTAGCCTGCGGTTATGCAGTGCGTTGATCGTGTCCAGCTCGATCCCGCCTCCTGCCGGTCCATTTCCGTTCTCCGCACCATCGCTCAGCAGCACCACCGCGCCCACTGGCAGATCGCTGGTCTCCGCGGCCAACTGCCTTAGCCCCGCGTTGATACGCGTGGCCCCCGCACCCGGTCCCGCCGCGGTCGCTAACGGCGCAAGCTGCGACGCTCCATCCCCGGAATCCTTCTCCTGCGCAGACAGACGCGTAAGCCCGCCATCCAGCCGGTACACCCGCGTCTGAAATTTCTTCTGCAGTCCCGCCAGCACGCCCTCTTGTAGCGTCTTCACCGCCGCAACCTCCCGCGCCGTCTTGCCATCTGCACCGGCATCCGCAATCGCCATGCTGTGCGAGTCGTCCACCAGCACCGCAATAATGTTCTGCTGCGACTTCAACTCCGCCACGGTAATCGCAGGCTCCCATAGCGCCAGCAACAACAGCGCCACCATCGCCGCCTCCAACCCCCACACCAGCCACGCCCGCCAGTTCCGCACCCGGGGAAGAGCCTCGGGAAGCTGCCTCCAGATCAGCCACGCCAGCCCCGCAGTACACGCCACAATCAGCAGCGCCAGCACCCACCCCGGCCACGCGCCAAGCAGGATGTACTTGCCCTTGGTAAAAACCGGAATCGGATACTTAAAGAAAAATTCGAACATGCCTGGGAGGTTCGAGGTACTAGGTTCGAGGTAGGGTACTAGGTTCCAGGTCAAAAGCGGGCTTGTCATTCTGAGCGCAGCGAAGAATCCCCGTATTGGCCTATGCTTTTGCCTTCGCCCTCCCGCCTTGGATCGGTCCAATCTGTGCCAATCGGTGTTAAGCCTTTGCTGTTGCTATTTCCTCGAACCTCGGACCCCGAACCTAGTACCTGCCTTTAGTGCGTCATGCTGTACATCACATAATTCAGACCCACGCGAAACGCCATCGAAGCAAACTGTTCCGGATACTCCGGGTCATCCGCCCACTCCCATGCGTCGCCCAGGTGCATGTTGTGGCAGATCGCCACGACCAGTCGCCCATGCTCGTCCCGGATGCCGCGCCACTTCGCCACATACCCATCTTTCTCATACGTCCTGCCGGTGTTGACGTACTGCTCCCCCGGCACCTGAAACCGGTCGTCCATGTCGTACAGCACGTGGAATATCTCGTCCTTGTCGTTCAGGTCTTCCACCGGGTACTTGTTCGCGTCGGGAAAGATCTGCCGCATCCCTCGCATGAAATCCTCCCAGTCCTGCGTCCCGTGGAAGTCGTCCACCATCAGGAATCCGCCCTTCAGCAGATACTCCCGCATTCGCTTCGCCTCGTCATCGGAGAAGGTCCACGTGTGCACCATCACGGCATACACAAACGGGTAGTTATAGATATCGTCGTTATCCAGGCTCACCACCTGCTCGGTCGACCGACCCTGGATCCGCGTCAGCCGGTTCAGCGCCATCAGAAACTGCCGGTCAGCCTTGGGATAGTCCCGCGACCAGGTTCCCCCGCCGCGGCGCCCATATCCGTACCCGCCATACCCGCCAAATCCGCCGTACCCACCGGCGCCCATCGCCGTCGTATAGCTTAGGCGCGACCACGAAAACTCCGCCTTCTCATTGCCCTGCGGATTGATCTGGCCCCAGTCCGCGATCCGCTGAAACGCAAACAAGCCCGTCGCCAACCCAAGCACCAGCATGGTCACCATCGCGGACCGAATAAGGAGCTTCATCCCGTGAATCCTCCCTGCGCCGGAACATGGGGCCCGAAAATCCCTTCCACCCACCGGCCGCGCCAAACTCGTGCCTGTGTCCTCGTACCTTATCAGGTTCTTAGTCGGTATAGACGAACCCCGCACCGAGTAGTTGCATCCCCTGACGTTGCGAAGGGAGCACCGGAGACGAGCCGGTCATGGCTGATCGCTGATCGCCGATAGCTGAAAGCTGATTTACAAAATGCCCTGTCGTATCCTCGGGTCCAAACGCCCCTCCAGAAGCGCAAACCGCGGTCCTCAGTCAAAAAAGATGTCAAGACCCCTCGCTCACACCGAAAAAAATTATCTCTAGGTATCACAACAACATAAGCCTAGAAAGAACACCAAAAATAGTTGGCATGGGAGTTATGCTCAACCAGCTATCATAGATATAGAGAGTGAAATAAGAAGAGTGAGAGGTCCCGCAGAAACTTCATCAACGAACCCCAATAGATTGACGAATTTAGCGATAACTATAATGGATTCATATATTTGGCCTATGGCACAGTCTCTAACTGCCTGATTCCACGTAGCTTGCTGCCAAGATCCTACCGGGGGGAGGGTACCCCACCTAAACGCATCACCCGTCCAACGCACCAGGAGCCTTCCCTTGAATCGCCGTGATCTCCTGAAACTCGCGCCACTCACCCTCGCCCACCGCGCCGCCGCCCAGATGGTGATGCTCCCCGGCGCGCCCAGCGATCAGCCAAACCCCGCGCCGACCACCTCCTCGGAAATCACGCTCCGCATCGCGCCCGTAACTGTCGAGATCGCGCCCGACCGAATACTCTCCACCATCGGCTACAACGGCATCTCGCCCGGGCCGATCCTGCGAATGAAGGAAGGCAAGCCAGTCTCCATCGACGTCATCAACGACACCGACACACCCGAACTCGTCCACTGGCACGGCTTCCTCATCCCGTCCGAAGTGGACGGAGTCGAGGAGGAAGGAACGCCCGTCGTTCCGCCTCACGGAAAGCGCCGCTACCAGTTCACGCCCACGCCATCCGGCTCGCGCTGGTATCACTCTCACGCCATGTCGATGGCCGATCTGCACAAAGGCACCTTTACCGGACAGTTTGGCTTCGTCTACATCGAACCGGCCTCCAACCCGGGAAACTACGATCAGGAACTCTTCCTTAGCCTCCGCGACTGGGAACCGTTCTTCACCACCCAAATGGTCGACATGGACGAGAACGACGACCCCAGCGCTCCCAAGCCGGAACGTCCCGCGGTCCTGAACACCGCACCCAACGGCCTCGAAGTCAACTCCATCACCTACTCCATCAACGACAAGGCCCTCGGAGCCGGCGAACCGATCCGCGTCACGCAAGGCCAGCGCGTCCTCTTCCACTTCCTCAACGCTTCCGCCATCGAGAACCGCCGAGTCTCGCTCGGCGGCCACAAGTTCCAGGTCATTGCGCTCGATGGCAATCCCGTCCCGAATCCCACGCCTGTCGAAACCCTCTTCCTCGGCGCCGGCGAGCGCGTCTGCGCGGTCGTCGAGATGAACAATCCCGGCGTCTGGATCCTTGGCGAACCTCTCGATCTGATCCGCAACGCCGGTCTCGGCGTCCTCGTCGAATACGCCAACCAGCACAAGCAGCCGCAGTGGATCAAGCCCGCCGCGCTCTTGTGGGACTACACCACCTTCGGCAACAAACCTGCCGGAGCGTCGTCCACAGCTCAGAATATCGACATGGTCTTCGAGAAGCAGCCCGGCGGTGCAGGCAAGTTCAACACCTTCACCGTCAACGGCAAGCAGTACCCGCACGACAATGAGTTCGTACTCCACCAGGGCCAGCGCTACCGGCTCACCTTCCGCAACCGTACCGACGACGCCCACCCGCTGCACCTCCACCGCCACCAGTTGGAGCTGGTCGACTTCAACGGAAAACCCACCTCCGGCCTGATCAAGGACACCGTCGTCGTCCCGCTCTATGGCCGCGCCGCCGTCGAATTCACCGCCAACCAGCCCGGCCTCAGCCTCTTTCACTGCCACATCCAGGCCCACATGGACTACGGCTTCAAAGCCCTGTTCCGCTATGGCTAGCCATGGAACCACACACAACACCCTCCCCGGCCCTTAGAATTGAGTTGGTCGTAAGTAGAGACTGGAACCAATGGAATTGAACCGCGAATTGCAGCAAAAACTCGATGCATTGAGCCAGACGCTCGCTTCGCTGCATTCGCTGCTCGTCGCGTATTCCGGCGGAACGGATTCCGCTTTTCTGGCTTACGTCGCCCATCGCGCGCTTGGCGATCGCATGCTGGCCGTCATCGCGGATTCGCCGTCCCTGCCGCGTCGCGAGTTGGCCGCCGCGCTCGCCTTCGCCGCCGACCACGGAATCCCAACCCACATCCTTCAGACACGCGAACTGGACGACCCAAACTACGCGCGCAACGACGCGAACCGCTGCTTCCATTGCAAGGATGAGCTCTTCACTCAGATGGAAGCCGCCAAACTCCAACTCGGCTTTGCCCACCTCGCCTACGGCATGAACGTCGACGACCGCGGCGAATTCCGCCCTGGGCAAAAGGCAGCCGTGCTCCACAACGCCCTCGCGCCCCTTGCGGCCGCCGGTCTGACGAAGAGCGAAATCCGAACCCTGGCCCGCGAGTCCGGCCTCACTCTGGCCGACAAGCCTGCCAGCGCATGTCTCTCGTCGCGTATCGAATACGGCCGGCCGGTCACCGCCGAAAACCTGAGCCAGGTCGAACGTGCCGAAGAGGCAATGCACTCCCTCGGCTTCCCGCAGGTCCGCGTTCGCCACCACGGCGAGCTGGCCCGCGTTGAGATCGCCCGTCAGGATCTCCCCCGCGCGCTGACTCTGGACATGCTGGATAGAATCACCGCGGCGCTGCGTCCACTCGGCTTCATCTATGTCACTCTGGATACTCAGGGCTACCGCTCCGGTTCGATGAACGACGTGCTCCCCGCTTCGTCGATTGCCAGCGCTCCCGAGCCAGTCACAAACGTAAAATCTCCGGGGAAGATCACCTGATGCGCATCGCTTATCTTGACTGCTTCGCAGGGATTGCAGGCGATATGTTTCTCGGAGCGCTGATTGACGCCGGAGTGCCGCAGCAAGTGCTCCACGACGCAACTGCCGCGCTCAATCTCGACGCAGGCCTCCGGATCGAAAAAGTCGATCGCAGCGGAATCTCCGCCACCAAAGTCCACGTCCTCGAAGGCGGCCAAATCGCGGATCAGGTTCAGCCGGTTTACACCCAACAGGCTAGAACACAGCACGAACACAAGACCGGTCACAGCCATGACCACGAGCACGCACGCGAAGAGCACCAAAGCCACTCCCACAAGCACGGCCGGTCACTCACCGAGATTCGCGCTCTGATCCAGGCAGCACGACTGGCTGCACCGGTGAAAGAGACTGCAGTCCGCGTCTTCGACCTACTCGGCCAATCCGAGGCCAAGGTTCACAACGTCCCTGTCGACGATATCCATTTCCACGAAGTTGGCGCGGTCGATGCGATTGTCGACATCGTCGCGGCCAGCGCGGGCATCCACCACCTCAACGTCGGAGCCTGGCACTGCTCGCCGATCAATGTCGGCAGCGGAACAGTCGTCTGCGCCCATGGAACCTTTCCCGTGCCCGCCCCGGCAACCGCCGATCTCCTGCGCGGCCTCCTCACGTATTCCGCACATGTCCAGCAAGAGCTGGTGACGCCCACCGGCGCTGCCCTGCTGCGCGCACTCGACCCCATCTGTGGCCCTCAACCTGCCATGCGCGTGGAGCAGATCGGCTACGGCGCAGGAACACGAAACTCGAAGAACTTCCCGAATGTCGTCCGACTAAGTATTGGCGAGGCGCTGGACACAACCGCATCTCCCCGGCACTCTCATGGCGGCGACTCGATGACTGTCACTGTGCTGGCGACTGCTCTCGACGATCTATCCCCTCAGGTCCTGGCCTTTGTCGCCGAGACTGCGCTTGCAAAGGGAGCGCTTGACGTCATGCTGACGCCCGTAATCATGAAAAAAGGCCGCCCGGGAACTTTGCTGACCGTCCTCTGCAATCCATCGGACAGCCCGGCGCTGGAGCGCCTCATCCTCACCGAAACCAGTACGCTCGGCGTGCGCATCCGGCAGGATCGCCGATCCTGTCTCGACCGCACTTACGCTACTGTCTCCACTCCCTATGGCGACATCCGCATCAAGATTGGCATGCTCTCCGGCGAAACGCTGAACGCAGCGCCGGAGTTTGAAGACTGTCGCGCCGCCGCATCCCGGCATCACATCGCGGTCAAACAGGTGCAGCAGGCCGCGATTGCCGCCTACCTTCAACAGAGCCCCGCAAAGGAAGACAGGCCGCCAGCGTCATGACACCCTCCGACCTTCTGAAACTTCTCGGCGAGGTCGAACGCGGCTCCCTCTCCGCCGAAGCCGCCGCCGAACGTCTCGCGA
>DASWCA010000234.1:0-13665 GCA_036390355.1 Acidobacteriaceae bacterium | reverse complement strand
TCCTGAGCGACCGTTGGCTTAAAGGCGTGAAGGCCCCCGGTGTTCTGGGGGCCCTACTTATAAGGTGGGGAGTGGTAGTGCGGATAGGGGAAGCCGGAACCGTGGGAACTGCTGGCCCGACATTTAGTTGGTACATTCAATGAGACGCGCCGGCGACGAAATAGTTGCTCGGTTATCCCGCAAAATGTATTTCAAATATACACGAATCCCAAAAAATGAATACATAATCGTCCGAAATGTGCCTCCCCAGATACCGCTCTCCTCATTTAATTGGACTTAGTCATTTCGCGGAGAGCCAGCCAGCAGAGGTCTTTGCGATGTATTTTCTTGTATGGTATATACCAAATCGCCAGCGCCGGATGGGTAATGTGAGAAATCCTAAGAGCCAATCCGCGTTTCGAATATCGTTGAGATGCCTCTAATAGGTTCTTCGGCCAATCCCAATTCTCCGTTTCCAGACCCGAAAGGCATCCAGGCCGCATGTCATCCAGAAAAGTATCTCGCCGCAAGTTTCTCGGAGATTCGACATTTATCGCATTGGGATTGCCCGTTGTGTTGGGGCGGGCATATCCGGCCCTCGCCGCCGGTCAACCGGCAGGCAGCCCATATGTTCCGCCCAAATCTCCGCGCTCCACACTCAATTTCAACCACGACTGGAAATTCATTCGCGAAGACGTGGCCGGAGCCGAAGCAGCCGCGTTCGATGATTCCAAGTGGGCCACCGTCGCAACCCCTCACAGTTTCAACGACGAGGACTCATTCCGCACCATCATCTCCCATGGAGGAGGCGACCGCGGCACTTACAAGGGACTCTCCTGGTATCGCAAACACTTCAAGCTTTCGGCAGAGCTGGCTGGCCACAAGGTCTTTCTCGAGTTCGAAGGGATGCGCCAGGCGGGCGACATCTTCCTCAACGGCAAACAGGTCGGCCTCTATGAGAACGGCGTCACCGCATACGGCATCGACATCACGGACGAGCTGCAATTCGGCGCCAAGGAAAACGTGCTGGCCGTGAAGGTGGATAACACCACGACATACCAGGAACGCGCCACCAAAACCGCCTACGAGTGGAACGCGAACGACTTCAATCCGGACCACGGAGGTATCAACCGGCATGTCTGGCTGCATGTGACCGGAAAGATACACCAGACCCTGCCGCTCTATTACGGACTGGAGAGCCAGGGTGTCTACGTTCATGCCGGCAACTTCGACATCCCGAAGAAGACAGCGGACGTGACCGTCGAATCCGAGGTGCACAACGCCTCAGGCGATCGTGCAACGGTCGGCTTGTCCGTCGTCATAGTCGATCACGCTGGACGCGTGTGCTCGCAGTTCGACGGTGATCCCGTGGATATGGTGGACGGCGAGAAGAGCGTACAGATGGCGACCGGAAGCCTGAAGGACGCGCATTTCTGGAGTACCGAGAGTCCCTATCTGTACGACGTTTACACCATCCTCAAAGTGGATGGGAAGGTAGTCGACGTCAATCGTATCGAGACCGGTTTCCGCAAGGCGGAGTTCAAGGGCGGCGCAGGCACAGGCGGCGTATTCCTCAACGACAAGTTCGTCTACCTCAAGGGATTTGCGCAACGCTCGGCGGACGAATGGGCGGGCGTGGGCGCCGGCTATCCGGATTGGATGCACGACTACACCGCCAGCCTGATTCGCGACTGCCACGGAAACTATATCCGGTGGATGCACATCTCCCCGCAGAAGGTGGATGCGGATTCCTGCGCGCGCTTCGGCATCATCCAGGCCTGCCCCGCCGGCGACAAGGAGCGCGATGTCGCGGGCCGTCAGTGGGAGCAGCGGTTGGAGGTGATGCGCAATTCGATCATCTACCTCCGCAACAATCCAGGCATCCTGTTCTGGGAAGCCGGAAATACCGTCGTCACCGCAGAGCACATGCAGCAGATGGTTGCCCTGCGCAAGCAATGGGACCCCGAAGGCGGACGCGTGATGGGTTCCCGCGGCAACAGCGATGATGCCGCGAACACCGCTACGACGCCCATCGCCGAATACTACGGCGTAATGATTGGCCAGGCACCACAGACCGATGCGCTGACCGGCCCCAAGGATATCTTCCGCGCTTACTCGCCCGAGCGCCGCGACCGCGCGCCCATTGTCGAGACGGAAGACTTCCGCGACGAAGGGGCGCGGCGCTTCTGGGATAACTTCTCGCCGCCGTATTACGGCTTCAAGAAGGGGCCGAACGACACCTATCAATACACCTCAGAGAGCTTCGCACTTGCCGGCGTCAAGCGCTACTGGGAGTACTGGCAGAACCGCATCTCCAACACTGACCCAGCCCACGCGAAGTGGTCCGGCTACTGCTCCATATACTTCACCGACGAGGATGCCGACGGCCGTCAGGATTCCAGCGAAGTCGCCCGCGTCAGCGGCAAGGTCGATGCCATGCGCCTGCCGAAGGAGATCTACTTCGCGCACCGCGTAATCCAGAGCGAGCAGCCCGATCTTCATATCCTCGGCCACTGGAGTTATCCAACGAACAAGCCCACCGTGAAGACTGTGTACGTCATCGCGAATACGGAATCGGTGGAACTGATCGTCAACGGCAAATCGCACGGCGTGAACTCAAAGCCAGAAAGCGCCTGGATCTTCTCCTTTGCCGATGTGGAGTTTGCTCCCGGCAGCCTCAAGGCTATCGGTAAGAACGGCTCGAAGATTGCGGCACAGCAGGAGTTGACCACCGCCGGCCCGCCTGCGGAGATCAAACTGACTCCGATCCTTGGACCGAAGGGATTCGAGGCCGACGGCGAAGATATTGCGTTGATCGATTTCGAAGTCGTGGACGCGAAAGGTCAGCGTTGCCCAACCGACGACGCCAGGGTCGACTTCACATGCGCTGGACCGGGAATCTGGCGCGGAGGATACAACAGTGGCAAGACCGACTCGACGAACAATCTGTATCTGAATACGGAACTCGGTATCAACCGCGTCGCCGTACGCACAACTATGGCAGCCGGCACTATTACCATCACGGCAAAACGGGAGGGCCTTAAGTCAGCCCAGATTCAGATCGTGTCCAAACCTGTTGTCGTGACAAACGGTGTCGCAACGTTCATGCCGCCGCGCATGAAGGGTCCTGCAGAAAAGTAAAGCGGCTCTCAACGTTTCGCGGTCAAGTGTCCGGATAGACTGAGCGGCAGCCGCATCACCAGCGCATCGTCCTCGGGATCGCGGTAGTAACGCGGGCGCTCTCCAATCTGCATGAATCCAAGCCCCGAGTAGAGACCGATCGCACCGACACTGGAGGCTCGCACTTCCAGGACAACCTCCGTTGCGCCCTGAGATTTGCACCATTCGAGGACAGCGGCACACAAGGCCCGGCCAAGGCCCGATCGTCTGGCGGAAGCGGCGACAGCGACGCTTTCCAGTTCGGAGATTCGGTCTTCTCCAATCGTCGACGCATCGCCGTGTAACGGATGCACCATGCCCGCCGCAAAGCCCACAATCGATTCATCCGTCACTGCTACGAAGAGGCAGCGCCCTGGCGTGTCGGAGTTATCCGCGCCTGCAGCATCGAGAATTGCTGCATAGGCCGACCGCGACCAATGTGGCGCGTTTTGAGTGGCGCGCTCGAGGGTAAGGATGGCGTCAAGGTCGGCGGCCACGGCTGGGCGCAGGTACACACCGGGACGGATCATCGACCTGGCATTCCGAGGCGATCTCCCGGCGGCTTTGCTGAGGGTCTGGAACGTGGTTTCGCAAATATCTCGGCGTCGGTGCGGCGCAGGTAGTTGGCGTCGATGGTAGCGGTGTCGTCGAAGGCCTGTTCCTGCACGCGGCGGAGGGCGAGCAGCAAAGCGTCTTCGGCTGTAGGCTCAGCAACGACCTGCGGCGTAAGTGCAGCAAGGGCTTGAGCGACTACAGGCTCGCAAGTTACTGCCACCTGTGGCTTTGCCGCATTGTCGTCAACCAGATTCAGCGCTGCCAGAAGCTCGTCACTGTTGACCAACGCTTCGCGGAGGCAGATTCCGCCAGCATATTCGCCGTGGTAGAACTCGCCGCGCCCAGCGTCAAGCAACGCGTGAATGCGTGCGTCGGGCGCTGCCTTAACCAGATGAGCGAGCACCGCGAGCCGCGAGATCGCCACAAGAGGCACGTTGAGCGCCTCGCAAAGGCCTTTCGCGGCGCTCAGACCGACGCGCACGCCGGTGAACGAGCCCGGGCCATGGACTACAGCTACCGCATCAAGCGTTTGCAGCGGAATTCCGGCACGCCCGGCGAGGTCCTTGATCGCCGCGACCAACCGCTCCGAGGCGGTGCGGCCCGGAAGGCTTGCGTTGAACACGATGGCGGGCGACAGATTCGTGTCGGCCAGAGCGACGCTTCCAGTCGCGCCGCAGGTGTCGATGAGGAGGATCTTCATTCCGGAGCAGCCTCGCGCGACGAGTCAGAATCACCGACAATTTCGAGGAGGATTCCGCCGGTGCTTGCGGGATGAATGAAGAAGTAGCGATGGCCGCCTGCGCCGGTGCGCACCTGATCGCTGGCAAGCCGGACGCCCTCCCCGCGCAGCCGGGCGAAGGCCGCATCAACGTCGTCGAGATGGATCGCGAGGTGATGCAATCCTTCTCCGCGTTTTTCTATGTAGCGGCCAATGGTGGAGTCCGCGGCCGTCGCTTCCAGCAGTTCAAGGCGCGTCTCGCCAAGCGGCAGCATGGCGGTCTTGACCTGCTCATGTTCGACGGTCTCCTCGTGGCTGACCAGGATGCCGAGCGACGCGTAGAAGCCACGCGCGGCGGCAATGCTGCGCACTGCAATGCCAATGTGATCGAGCTTCGGTGAATCCACGGCTGGCATCAGATGGCCTTGTTTCGCCGCGTCCTTCGCGGCATCCCTCCGCTGGCCCGGCGGATTTGCTTCGACGAATTTCTTTACCTGCCCAATCAGTGTGTCAATTCCCTCACCCTGGGTTGCGATGGTGCGGATCACGGGAGGAGCCCAGCCTGCCCGGTTTGCGCCGAGGCTTTGCATAGCGAGGATCTCGGCTTCCATTCGGTCCGCTCCGTCGCAGTCGGCCTTGTTGACCACGAAGATATCTGCGATTTCCATCATTCCCGCTTTCAGGCTTTGCACTTCGTCGCCCATGCCAGGGACGAGGACGACGATGGTTGCATCGGCGAGCGATGCGATCTCGATCTCGTCCTGACCCGCGCCAACGGTCTCGATCAGGATAATCTCGCGGCCTGCCGCCTCCATCACGGCGCAAACGTCGGAGGTGGTTGCGGCCAGGCCCCCCGTGGCTCCGCGCGTTGCCATGCTGCGGACGTAGACACCTTCGTCGCCGGCGAACCCCTGCATCCGAATGCGGTCGCCGAGCAGGGCGCCTCCCGTGTAAGGACTCGAAGGATCGACGGCGAGCACGCCAACCGTCTTGCCCTGGGCGCGAAAACTTCGCACCATGCATTCGACCAGGGTGCTTTTTCCTGCACCGGGAGGACCGGTCACGCCGACGCGGAGAGCGGTACGCGGCGCGGCGCGACAGGCGGCAAGTAACTCCGCGGCGCCGGCCCTGCCGTCTTCGACGGCGGAGATGGCGCGTGCCAGAGTACGAACATCGGCGGTTCTCAGGCGGGCGAGGATGCTGTCCGGGGCGGCGGCTGTTGCAGAATCGTTCACGTCAGCGATGATACCGCCCCTGGTTGCGCAACCCCTCACAAGAGCAAGCGAGAATAGCGATTTCCCTTAGGCGCGGCGGATCGACTACCCCTAATGACCACCAACACACGACATACCCGGTGCGCACCTCGGGTGAATCGCTCTCGCGATGGTGCCAAAAGTATTGTTGACGGCTGCCGCGGCGCCGTACGTCGCCGAGACCGAACCGAGGCCCACCAAGGCGGCGATCAATGCGTACTCGATCAGATCCTGACCGGAGTCGTCGGCAAGCAATTGTCTGACGAACTTCCTCATCCTTGACTACCTCATGATTTGCGTTTTGCCGGTAGCTCGAATGTGCAAGCCCGTCGCAGGCCCTGGGAACCTAGAGAATAGTCTCTGGACGGCGACAAACCGAATCCCTAGAAAGTGTTACGAGCAGCCGTAATTGGCACTGTCGAAAGGTGAAAAGGGCCGAAAAATGTCCGGGCCGCGTGACGTTTCCGTCGACTGCAATTATGGTTAGAGTGGTGGCAGTAACGAGACCGAGCACGTTTGTAAACCACGGAGAGCCGGACACGTACATGACGACGAAGACTGAAGTTCCCGCCAAGGCGGACTTTTCCGCAGAGATGGCGGAGTGGATTGAAGCGTTCGACGAGGTTGTCGCCGAGGAATGGCAGAACGGCGCCGAGATTCTGCGGGCGCTGCGGCAGCGGGCGCGCGAGGCCGGGGTGGCGTTGCCGTGCGAGATGGCGACTCCCTTCCGCAACACCATTCCCAAGCACGACGAGGTTCCCTACCCCGGCGACCGGAATCTGGAACGCCGGATCGAGGCCCTGATCCGCTGGAATGCCATGGCCATGGTGCATGGTCAGAACAAGAAGGATGCCGGCATTGGCGGGCACATCTCGACCTATTCTTCGCTGGCGACGCTGCAGGAGGTGGGCTACAACCACTTCTTCCGCGCAAAATATATCGCGGCGGACGGGAGCGAGCAGCCGGGGGATCTGATCTACCACCAGGGGCATGCCTCGCCCGGAGTGTATGCGCGGTCCTACCTTCTGGGACGCTTCGACGACGAGCAGTTGAAGAACTTCCGCCATGAGCTGCGCGAGACGCCGGGGCTGTCGAGCTATCCGCACCCGTGGCTGATGCCGGAGTTCTGGAATTTTCCAACGGTGTCGATGGGCATCGGACCGCTGAATGCGATCTACCAGGCACGGTTCATGCGCTATCTGGAGAATCGCGGACTGATCAAGAAGACGCCGCGCAAGATATGGGCATTCCTCGGCGATGGCGAGACCGATGAGGTCGACACGCTCGGCGCGATCTCGCTGGGAGCGCGAGAGAAGCTCGACAACCTGATCTTCGTCGTCAATTGCAATCTCCAGAGGCTGGACGGCCCGGTGCGCGGCAACAAGCGGATCATCGACGAACTGGAAGGCGTCTTCCTGGGCGCCGGGTGGAATGTCATCAAGGTGATCTGGGGCAGCGATTGGGACGAGTTGTTCGCACGCGATCATAGCGGACTGTTGCTGCGCCGCATGGAAGAGTGTGTCGACGGCGACTTCCAGACTTACAAGGCGAAGGATGGAGCGTATCTGCGCAAACATTTCTTCGGCAAGTATCCCGAGTTGCTGGAGTTGGTGAAGGACTACTCCGACGACCAGTTGATCCATCTGCACCGCGGCGGGCACGATCCTGTGAAGGTCTACAACGCATACAAGCGTGCCGTTGAACACAAGGGCGGACCAACGGTCGTTCTGGCCATGACGGTGAAGGGATACGGGCTGGGGTCGGCGCAGGCACGCAACGCCACGCACTCGGAGAAGAAGCTGACGGATGATGCGCTGCACGCGTTTGTGAAGCAGTTCGACATTCCGATTCCTGAGGAAGCCGCGAAGAACGCATCGCCGTACCGGCCGCCGCAGGACTCGCCGGAGATCGTCTACATGCAGGAGCGGCGGCGCGAGCTGGGCGGCTATTTGCCGTCGCGGTCGGTTCCGCCGAGCACGTTCAAGGCGCCGGAGCTGGGCTTTTTCAAGGAGTGGACTGACGGATCGGGCGGGCGCGCAGTTTCGACGACCATGGGATTCGTGTCGATCCTGCGGAACCTGCTGAAGGATGCCACCATCGGTAAGCTGGTAGTGCCGATCGTTCCTGACGAGGGCAGGACGTTTGGACTTGAGTCGGTAATTCGGCAGGTCGGCATCTATGCTCCGGAGGGGCAGCGCTACACGCCGCACGATGCGGACATGCTGCTGTTCTACCGCGAGGCGCAGGACGGACAGATTCTCGAAGAAGGAATTACCGAAGCGGGATCGATGGCGTCGTTTACGGCTGCGGGTCAGGCGTATTCGACGTACAGGATTCCGACGATTCCCTTCTACATGTACTACTCGATGTTCGGATTCCAGCGGATCGGGGATATGGTGTGGGCGTTTGCGGACGCGCGCGGCAAGGGATTCTTGATGGGTGGGACCGCGGGCCGCACGACCATGCTGGGCGAGGGCTTGCAGCATCAGGATGGCCACAGCCACGTGCTTGCGAGCACCGTGCCGACCTGCATCAGCTACGATCCCGCGTACGTGTATGAGCTCGCGGTGGTGATCCAGGACGGCATCAAGCGGATGTACGAGAACGGCGAAGACTGCTTCTACTACATCACCATGTACAACGAGGACTACGCGATGCCTCCGATACCGGAGGGCGCGGCAGAAGGAATTCTGAAGGGCATCTATAAGTTCCGCGCAGCTTCGAGCTTGTCTCAAAATGCGGGGGAGGCAACGGTGCAGTTGTTTGGCTCGGGGCCGATCCTGAACGAGGTGCTGCGCGCGCAGACGATTCTCGCGGAGAAGTTTCAGATCGCCGCGGATGTCTGGAGCGTGACCAGCTACACCGAACTGCGGCGCGAGGCGATTGCAACCGAGCGCTGGAACCGTCTGCATCCCGCGCAGGCGGAGAAGAAGACGTACATCGAAACGGCGCTCGCCGGCGCAAAGGGACCGATCATCGCGGCGAGCGACTATATGAAGTCGCTGCCGGATGTGCTCGCTCCTTGGCTGCAGGCCGACGGCAAGTGCCGGCTGGTGACGCTGGGGACGGATGGCTTCGGCCGGAGCGATAACCGCGAGCATCTGCGGCGGCACTTCGAGGTGAATGCCGAGTCGATTGCGGGGGCTACGCTCTCGCGGCTGGCGCGCGATGGGAAGATCAAGCCGAAGAAGGCGCAGGCGGCGTTGGAGGAGCTGGGGCTCAATGTCGAGGCTCCGGACCCGGCGCGGGCATGATGGCAGAGGGAGCGGACGCAGGGGCCGCGTGGGAAAATCCGCTGATTCCGAACGCGAAGTTGCGTCAGATCTATCTGGCGATGACGCGGGCTCGCCTGGTTGCAAATGCGCTTCCGCGGTCGCAGCGTGGAGTGACACTAGGGCTAGAGGCTTGCTTGGTGAGCACATCCGTCGACCTTGCACCAGGCGACCTGGTCAGCGACGCGCTGGCCGGACCGGTAGTGGAGTTCCTTCGCGGCGCGAAGCTGGATGCGGTATTGCGGCGCGGTGAGTCCAGAGGCGTTCGCAAGCGCGGGAGTGAGGCGGATTGCGGACTGGCGGCACGGCTGCCGGGTGCGCCGGGGATTCAGGAGCGGATGTGGGCGGCAATCGGTGCGGCTGGAGCGTTGAAGGTTCAGGCGGCGAGCGCGAGAATCCGGGCCAGGGCAGAGGGTGCGGCGGCGACGCAGTCCGGTGCGGTCGTCGTCTATGTGCGTGCGGGCGAGACACCGAAGGTACTCTGGCGTGAGGCGCTGATCTTTGTTGCGGAGCAACAGCTTCCCATCGTTTTCGTGGTGCTTCCAGCGGTGCAGCCGTCTGGCAACACAGCGCCCGCGAGAAGCGAAGGCGGAATGAACACGCTCGCGGTTAGCTGCGGCGTGCCCGGGATTGCGGTGGACACGGACGATGCTGTGGCAATCTACCGGGTGGCGCAGGAATCGATTGGGCGGGTTCGTATCGGTGGCGGAGCGGTGTTGATGGAGTGCGTGCGATTCGTCGTCAAAGGCGCCACGGGTAAGAGCAAGCGAGCGAACGATGCGATATCCGCTATCGAGGACTCCCTGCTGCAGCGTCGCGTGGTCAGCAAAAACTGGATGGAGCTCGAGGCAAAGTCTTTTCGAAGGCGGTTGGCGGGGTAAAACCGGCATCCAAGCAGAAAGCAGCCAAAGCCTGAATATTGTCCTCGCCCCTCGACAGCCCCGGGCCGGGAACCCGCTGGACCGGCGATGGCTTCGTACGCAATTACACTGGAGAGGTTGATGGACCGGAGTCTCGAGGTGCGAGTGCGAATAGGATTTCGCCTGTTGTTTGTTGGAATTGCGAGTCTGGGATTGAGTCTGGGAACCGCCCGGGTGGCGCAGGCGTCCCCGCAAACTACGCCGGCTCCAGCTACTCCTCCGGCGGCGAGCGCTCCGCCACCGGCTGCGGAGAGTCAGGACAAGATCGACACGACCTCAGGCTACGGGCAGCAGCAAGCCCCGAATCCGCAGACGATGCCGACGCCGGAACAGGCCCCTCCGCCGGTAGTCACGCCGGCGCCGCCAACACCGCAAACTCCCTATACCGCGATGCCCGCCTATGGGACGCCGGACATGCGCGAGCATATACCCGGGGATTCGGACGGGAGCGCCTATATTCCGTTGGATAGCTGGATCTACCCTGCGATGATGCGGCTCTACTCGATGGGCTACGTAGGCACGATGAACCTGTCGATGCGTCCTTACACGCGCCGCGCCGTGCTGCACATGCTGCAGAAGTCGGAGGATGCGATCCTCTCCAGCGACGACGAACAGGCTCAGGACATTCTGGCGACGGTGTTGAACGAGTTGACCGACGAGGGCATCGTCAACCACGCCATCGCAGGAGGAACGCGCGGGACCGTGTACGGCGTTCAGTCCGTGTACACCCGGATGATGGGAGTCTCGGGTTCGACCCTGCAGGATAGCTTCCACCTTGGTCAGACTTTCTTCAACGACTACGGGCGTCCGCATCAGCCGGGGTTCAACAACATGACCGGCTTCTCGACGCTGAATGAGCGTGGGCGGTTTTCGCTGTTCGTGCGCGGCGAATATCAGCACGCGCCGAGTGGGCCGGGCTATTCGCAGGCCTTGTCGACACAGCTTTCGGCAATCGATGGGATCGTTCCATTCGCGGCGCCGAACAAGCCGCAGGCAACGATTCCTACAGGGCCGATCATGGCGCAGAATCCATTCCGGCTGGTTGAGGCGACGTTGTCGTACCACATCCTGGGGCATGAAATTTCGGCCGGGAAGTCGGATGCGTGGCTCGGCCCGGGCATGGGCGGCGCGATGGCGTGGTCGAATAACGCCGAAAACATTTACTCCTTCCGGATCAATCGTGTCGAGCCTTTGTATATCCCGTATCTCTCGCGCTTCCTGGGGCCGGTGCGATACGACTTCTTCTATGGAAGCCTGAAGGGACACACCTATCCGAACGACGACTGGGTTCACTCAGACATGTTCTCGTTTCAGCCGACGCCGAACTTTCAGTTCGCGTTTCAGCGAACAATAATCTTCGGAGGCCACGGCCACGAGCCGGTCACGCTACACACGTTCCTCAAGGGATTCTTCAGCGTGAATGACACGAACGTCGGTCTGAAGTTTTCGCGTGACGATCCCGGCGCGCGCTTCTCGGACTTCAGTTTTGCGTACCGGCTTCCTTTTGTTCGCAACTACCTCACTCTCTACGCGGACTCGGAGACCCATGACGATGTAACGCCGATATCGGCTCCGCGGCGCGCCGGTTATCGTACGGGAATCTTTCTGTCGCAGTTCCCAGGCGCCAGGCGGCTCGATCTGCGGGTGGAGGGCGTTTCTACCGATTGCTCGACGCTGGTGTGTATGCAAGGCGGCAACGAATACGTCGAGACGATCCAGAAGCAGGGTTACACGAACAAGGGCAACATCCTGGGCGACTGGATTGGGCGCGAGGCCAAAGGGGGACAGGCCTGGCTAACTTATCACCTGGCGGGAAATGAGTGGGTGGATGTCCAGTATCTGTACAAGAAGACGCCGAAGGATTTCATTCCCGGTGGAACTACGCAGGACCAGTTCCGTATCGACGTGGTCAAGCGCATCGGACCGGACATCGAGATCAATGGATGGTTCCAGCACGAACGTTGGAAGGCGCCGATCTACATGCCGGGAACGCAGAGCAACAATGCCGTCACGGTGCAGGTGACGTTCTTCCCGAAGCTTAAGTCGACGGCGCCGTAATTACTTCGAGACGATTTGTCGAAGTGGCTCGGGCGCGACAGGGCGAAAGACAAATATGGGGAAACGATTGTCAAGTTTGTTCAGGCAGTACGGAAAAAACGCTGAAAGCGTGACATATACCAGCCTAGGCCGAAGGCCTAGGTTGGTGCAGGGGAGAGAGGTTTTAGGGCTGAAAGCCCGATACATAAAGCCTTAGCACCTATCGCATTGGTGGCCTGAATGGCCCCCTTCCCGGATATGCCTGAACAAACTTGATAATCATTACGGGGATTCAGGCTCTTCAGGCTAGAATGACACCGGTCGGGAGTTGCGCCCTCGCAGATTACCTTTGCATCGCCGCTTTGCGGGTCTTATCTGAGCAAGCTAAAGGGTCGCTACTTCCGCTCGGCGGCAACGCAGGCCTGGAAGTAGGCAAGTGACTTTTCGAGGCCTTCGCGCAGAGCGATCTTCGGCTCCCAGCCGAGCAGCATGCGGGCCTTGGTGATGTCTGGGCGGCGGCGGGCCGGATCGTCCTGCGGCAGCGGCCGGTGAACGATCTCAGACTTCGATCCGGTGACTTGCAAGACTTCCTGAGCGCATTCGAGCATTGTGAATTCGGTGGGATTGCCGATATTGACGGGCGTGTGCTCGTTCGATTCCGAGAGGCGCACAATGCCGTCGATCAGATCCGAGACATAGCAGAAACTGCGGGTCTGGAGGCCGTCGCCATAGATGGTGAGGGGCTCACCGCGCAGCGCCTGCATCACGAAATTCGAGATAACGCGGCCGTCGTTCGCCTGAAGGCGTGGGCCATAGGTGTTGAAGATCCGGACCATGTGCGTGTCGACGTCGTAGTAGCGGTGCCAGGCCGTTACGGCAGCCTCAGAGAAGCGCTTTGCCTCGTCGTACACGGAACGCGGGCCGATGGGATTCACGCGGCCCCAATAAGTCTCAACCTGGGGATGGACCTCGGGATCGCCGTAGCACTCGGACGTGGAGGCCTGCAGGTAGCCTGCCTTGTACTTGCGAGCCAGCTCCAATGTGTTGATCGTGCCGGCAGAACCAACCAGCAGTGTCTCGGGGCCAAGTCTTGTGTAATCAATGGGACTGGCAGGAGATGCAAAGTTGAAGATGAAGCCTATCCGGCCCGGATCGAAGAGAGTACAGATGTCCTGGTTCTGGAACGAGAATCGCGACTCTCCGCTCAAGTGAGCGAGGTTGGCCATGCTCCCGGTGGAGAGATTGTCGACTCCTACGACCGAGTGGCCCTTGGCGAGGAGCGCGTCAGTCAGGTGAGAACCGAGGAACCCTGCCGCGCCGGTTACAAGAATCATCTTCAGTGTCATGCGCTCCGTTCTAGAGGTTCTTCCTACGCGCTTGCCGGAGTGACGAGATCTGCTTCGCGGGCCGGATACGCGGCGGGGCGTCCGATGCTGATGTAGGTGAAACCGCGATTGAGCATCACCTTGGGGTCGAACATATTGCGGCCGTCGACGACGATGGGGTAACGCATGACGCGGTGCAGCCGCTCAAGGTCGAGCGTAGCGAACTCTGCCCAGTCGGTGAGGACGAGCAGGGCGTCGGCATCGACGGCGGCAGCGTAGGCATCTTCGACGTAACGAAGCTGCGGACCGGCGGCGAGTTCCTCTTGGGCTCGCTTCATAGCGGCGGGATCGTAGGCGGCGATGGAGCAGCCTTCAGCGAGCAGCATCTCCACCAGGTCGATGGCGGGCGATTCGCGGATGTCGTCGGTCTCCCCTTTGAAGGCAAGG
>DASWCA010000233.1:0-7156 GCA_036390355.1 Acidobacteriaceae bacterium | reverse complement strand
CCTCCAGCAGCGAATTGCTCGCCAGCCGGTTCGCCCCATGCACCCCTGTACAAGCAGCCTCCCCAGCAGCGTATAGACCCGGAATCGACGTACGCCCATGCACATCCGTCCTGATCCCGCCCATCAGATAATGCGCGGCCGGCCGCACCGGAATCAGGTCGCGCGCCAGCTCCAACCGGTACTTCGACAGGAACGCGGAAATCCCCGGAAACCGCTCCTTCAAATCCATCCTCCCGCCCACCGCCCGCATGTCGAGATACACCGGCCCATCCTCGCCCTCACGCGCGATCGCCCGCGCCACCACATCTCTCGGCGCCAGCTCCAGCCCGGGATGATACCGCCCCATAAACCGCTCGCCCCGCGCATTCACCAGCCACGCGCCCTCACCGCGCAGCGCCTCGCTCATCAGGAACCGCGGCGCGCCCTCCATCGCAAACGCCGTCGGATGAAACTGGTAGAACTCCATATCCATCAGCTCCGCCCCAGCCCGGTACGCCATCGCAATTCCGTCGCCCGTCGCCACCTGCGGATTCGTTGTGTCGCTGTAGACCTGCCCCGCACCGCCGCTCGCCAACAGCACCGCCCAAGCCCGCACCTCCAGCAACTCGCCATCCGCAGTCAACAAAGTCGCGCCCACCACCCGCCCGGCCTCCACAATCAAGTCAACAGAAGTCGCCCACTCCATCAGCTCGACATTCGCCAGCCCGCGCACGTGCCGCAACAGCGACACCGCAATCTCTCGCCCGGTCGCATCCCCATGCGCATGCAGAATCCGAGGCAAGCTATGCGCGCCCTCCCGCGTCCGCATCAACTCGCCTTCGGCGCGATCGAACCCCGTCCCCCAACGCAGCAGCTCCTCCACCCGCTTCGGCCCCTGCTCCACCAGCAGCGCCGCGGCCTGCGCATTCACCAGTCCATCGCCGGCTGCAATCGTATCCGCCAGATGCAGCGCGACATCCTCCTCGCCACCCATCGCGACGGCGATCCCACCCTGCGCATACGCGGTGTTCGACTCCGCCAACCCTTCCTTCGTAACCACCAGAACGCTGCCCGCCTCTGCCAGCCCCACCGCCGCCCGCAACCCAGCGATCCCACCCCCAACCACCAGAAAGTCCACGACACGCATCCCTTAACGCTACCACCGCGCCGAACCCCTCCCCACCGCGTCATTCTGACTCGAAGAGTCAAAATCTAGGTAGTTGTTTTGCCGTTACTGACAACTGAGAACTGACCACTGACAACTCCCCTGCGGTACCATCGAATCACCGTGTCCCAAGTCCGAGTCACCACTCCGCAAGCCACATACGACGTCACCATCGCGCCCGGCCTCCTCCGCAATCTCTACCCGCGCCTGCGCAAGCTCAACCCCGGCAAGCTCCTCAAGGCCTTCGTCATCACCTCGCCCGAGATCTGGGCCCTCTGGCACCAGCCCTTCCTTAGCTCCTTCCCCAGCAACCAGCAACCGACAACCTTGTTCCTCCCCCCCGGCGAGCGCCACAAACGCCTGGCCCAGGTCGAGTCCCTCGCCGAGCAACTCGCCTGCGCCGGCGCCGACCGTGACTCGATCCTGCTCGCCTTCGGAGGCGGCATCATCGGCGACCTCACCGGCTTCCTCGCCGCCATCTACATGCGCGGCATCCGCTACGTCGGCATCCCCAGCACCATCCTCGCCCAGGTCGACTCCGGACTCGGCGGCAAGACCGGCGTCAACCTCCTCGCCGGCAAGAACCTCATCGGCAGCTTCCACCACCCGCTCGCAGTCTTCGCGGACATCGACCTGCTCAGCACTCTTCCCTCATCCGAACTCCGCGCCGGCCTCCAGGAAGCCGTCAAGGCAGGCATCATCTACGACGCGAAGTTATTCCGGTATCTAGAACAAAATGCAGAGTCAGTTCTTGCCGCAGATCCCGTCTCACTAGCCCGGGTGATCACCGCTTCGGTCAAGGTCAAAGCCGACGTAGTCTCCAAGGACGAGAAGGAATCCGGCCTCCGCATGATCCTCAACTTCGGCCACACCATCGGCCACGCCATCGAGGCCGCCACCCACTATCGCAAACTCCTCCACGGCGAAGCCGTCGCCTGGGGCAGCATCGCCGCGCTCCACGTCTCGCTCAACCGCGGCCGCATCACCCGGCGCGACTTTGACCGGATGGCCGCCCTCATCCTTCGCTACGGCCCCGTCCCACCCTTCCGCGCCGACCCCGCCAAACTCGTCGCCCTAACCTCCGGCGACAAAAAGAAACGCAGTGGCCGCCGCGCCTTCGTCCTAACCACAGGCATCGGCCACACCGAAATCGACTACGACGTAACCGATGCCGAACTCCTAACCGCCACCCAAGCTATGCTCAAAGACATGCAGGGCTGTTGACCTCAACGCTTGTCATTCTGAGCAACGCGAAGAATCCCCGCATTTGCTTTTGCCGTTATTCTTGTTTCTGAGATAGGCATCAGCCCCGGACATCCCGCGCCGCCCATGAGCCTGGTGCTTTTAGCCCCCGGGTACGCTTTGCCTTCCGCCGCTTCAGCGATGTCGTCCTACGAGGAGTCATGAACGAGATCAATGTCATCGCGCCATACAAATATCTCGGAATGTGGGTGTTCGACGATCCAAAGGTCGGGCTCGTGCAAGAACCCTTTGTCGGTGGTGCCGATACCATGATCGACACAATCACCCGCGAGATCTCCAATGCCGAACGGGGATTTGCGATGCTCTTCTCGGCCGCTCCGTTTCCCGGGCATCAATATCGGCTTGAATGGCGCGAGCCCTCGGGCTCGGGAAACGTCTACTACTCTCCTGACTTGGATGTCAGCGGGTGGCTGTGTCCAGCCCTGCTGAGATATTTTGAGTCGCCTCCCCAAAAACTGTTCGTCCAGGTAAAGCCAACCTGATGTCTAACAACACGATCATGCCCACTGAAGTCCCGCCCACTCCCGGAGCCCGCCCCGCCGGCACCTCCTCGCCCGGCGAAGCCGCCCAGAACATCCAGCAGATGTTCTCCACCATTGCCCCCACCTACGACCGCGCCAACCACATCCTCTCCGTCGGCCTCGACCGCTCCTGGTGGAACCGCACCGCCCGCACTCTCCGCCCCATCCTCGCCCGCCCCGAAGCCGTCGTCCTCGACCTCTGCTGCGGCACCGGCGACCTCACCCTAGCCCTAGACAAACACCGCCCCCAACTGACAACCGACAACCGACAACTGACAACTGCGCCGATCCTGGCGCTAGACTTCTCCCACACCATGCTCACCCTGGCCACGAAGAAGTTCGCCAATAAAAACATCGTCCCCATCGAAGCCGACGCCCTCCACCTCCCGCTCGCCGACGCCTCCGTCGACCTCGTCACCTCCGCCTTCGGCTTCCGCAACCTCACCAGCTACCCCGACGGCCTCGCCGAACTCCACCGCGTCCTCCGCCCCGGCGGCCAGATCGCCATCCTCGAATGCAACCAGCCCGGAGGCCTTGTCGGCTGGTTCTACTCCTTCTACTTCCACCACATCCTCCCCACGCTGGGCGGCCTAATCTCCGGCAAACGCCGCGCCTACGCCTACCTGCCCGACTCGGTCATGAAGTTCCCCCGCCCTCCGCAGATGAAGGCACTCATCACCGCGGCCGGCTTCACCAACCCCACCTGGACCAGCTACACCCTCGGCACCGCCGGTCTCTACCGCGCCACCAAACCGTGAACCACCCCTTTCGTCACTCATTCACAGCCCATCGCCAAGCCATCTCACCGCGCGTCGTGATACCTTCCCTCTAACTCCCCTGCGCAGTCGGGCCCCTGGAAGCCTCCATCGAGGTCGTGGCTGTGAACGAGTCTGTTGCAACCCTAAGCCCCATCGCCCGCAGCGCCCTCCGCAAAGCGTCGCTACGCCTTGTCCCCCTCATGGCGCTCGGCTACGGCTGCGCCTACATCGACCGCGTCAACATCGGCTTTGCCGCCCTCCAGATGAACGATGCCCTGCACTTCAGCGGAGCCATCTACGGCTTCGGCGCGGGCCTCTTCTTCCTTAGCTACGCCGCCTGCGAGGTCCCCTCCAACCTCCTGCTCTACCGCTTCGGAGCGCGCCGCTGGCTCGCCCGCATCATGTTCACCTGGGGCCTCATCGCCATCGCAATGCTCTTCGTCCGCACGCCCTGGCAGTTCTACACCGCGCGCTTCTTCCTCGGTGTGGCGGAAGCAGGCTTCTTCCCCGGCGTCCTCTTCTACCTCATGCAGTGGTTCCCGCCGGAACTGCGCGCCCGCACCATTGGCCGCTTCTACATCTCGCTCCCCCTCAGCGCCGCGTTCATGGGACTCATCGGCGGCGCGCTTCTGAATCTCGATGGCCGCCTCTCACTCGCCGGTTGGCAATGGCTCTTCCTCATCGAAGGCATTCCTCCGCTGCTCCTCAGCCTCGCCTTCCTCAGGTTGCTTCCGGACACACCCGCCCAGGCAACGTGGCTCACCGAACCCGAACGCAACTGGATCCTGACCAACGTGCCGCAGGATTGCATCGCCAGCCATCACGAACCGGAGCCCATCGGCCGGGCACTGCTCGACCTGCGCGTCTGGCAAATTGGCATCTTCGAGCTCTTCATGCTCTTCGCCGCCTACGGCTATGTCCTCATCCTTCCCCAGATCGTCCAGGTATCCACCCGCCTCAGCAACACCTCCGTCGGCTTCATCACCGCCGCCATCAGCGTGCTGGGCGCGCCAGCCATGTTGTTCGGTGCCATGCACTCCGACCGCTCCCCCGCGTACCGCTATCGCCACATCATTCCCTGCTGTATCGTCATGGCGCTGGCTCTGGCGGCTTGTGGCCTCTCCACCGCGCCCACCGTTACCATACCGGCGCTCTGCATCATAAATGTCGCCTACATGGCCATGCAGGGGCCCTTCTGGACCCTTGCCCCAAGCCTCTTCCGTGGCAGGAACTCGGCCGCCGCCATCGCCGCCGTCAACACTATCGGCATCCTCGGCGGCTTCCTCGGCCCCGTCTACATGGGCTTTGCTAAGGACTTCACAGGCAACTACCAGCGCGGACTCCTCACCCTCAGCCTGCCCATGCTCTTCTGCGCCGGCATCATGCTCTACCTCCATCGCCAGGCTCACCGTACCGCCGGCCAGGCCCTCCCCACGGACCAGATCGCCGCCGCTCTTGGGTCTTCCAACCCCTGAGGACTCAGCCGAAAACGCTTGACACGCGGGCATATAATGGAATTTAGGGGAAACAGAATCCGCGCCACTGGGATTTGTACCTCTTGCTGTCTAACTCTATTGATTTCAAGACTTTGAAAACTCGTCCCTTTGTTTTCAAGACTTTGAGATTAATATAGACCAGCTAAGTCGTTTATCCGGTGTACTTTAGGACTTAAGTACACCCAAGGGGCGTTGGCGAATATGGGCGTAAATCAGCAGGAGATCGCGGAAACTTCCCGCATCGCGCCCAGCAATCAGCCCAGCGAAGCGAAACGCTCGGCAGCGATCTTCTCGGTCTTCGCCGCAGGCTGCGTGACCCTGCTCAAGTTCCTGACCGGAATCCTCACCGGATCGCTCGGTATGCTGAGCGAAGCCGCGCACTCGGGAATCGACCTGATCGCGTCGGCCATCACGCTCTTCTCCGTCCATGTCTCGGATCGTCCCGCCGACGAAGACCACAACTACGGTCATGGCAAGGTCGAGTCGCTCTCCGCATTCGTCGAGACGTTCATCATGCTCGCCTCCTGCGTCTGGATCGTCTCTGAGGCAATCCACCGCATCGTCTCGCATCACCATCTGGCGCTCAAGACCTCTGCGTGGCCGTTCGTAGTGCTGCTGGTCTCGATTTGCGTGGACTTCACACGCTCGCGCACTCTCGGCCGCATCGCGCGCGAACACCGATCCGACGCGCTCGCCGCAGACTCAGTTCATTTCGCCACCGATATGTGGGCTTCGCTGGCCGTGATGCTCGGACTCGCGGCAGCCTTTGCCGGCGAACGCTATTCCCTGCCGTCGCTCGAGTACGCCGACCCGATCGCTGCACTTGTTGTCTCCGGCATCATTCTCCGCGTCAGTTGGCGACTCGCGCATCAGACCGTTGACGCCCTGCTCGACGCCACACCAACAACCGATCCCACCAGCAATCAGCCGCAGACGAAGGATCAGCTCCGCAAGAACCTGATCCACGACCTTAACGCCATCCCCGGTGTGCTTTCCGTCGATCGTCTTCGCACCCGTCGATCGGGATCCAACTACTTCGCGGACATCACGCTCGGAATGCCGCGTAACCTGACATTCCAGCGCAGCGAGCAACTTACCATAGCTGCGACCGACGCGGTGCAACGCCATCTTCCCGGCGCCGATGTGGTCGTCCACACCGTTCCAACAGCGTCCCTCGCCGAGAGCATCCACGACCGTATCCGCGCCGTTGCGGCCCGGCGGAATCTTGCCATCCATGAGATCAACGTACAGCAGCTCGACGGCGGTCTGCATGTGGAACAACACCTCGAAGTGGACGAGACAATGCCACTGCGCCAGGCTCACGAACTGGTCACCAATCTGGAAGCAGAGATGCGCCGCGAGGTCCCGGCGATCTCCTCGATCCTTACGCACATCGAAAGCGAGCCTGCGACCATCGAACGGCCGGAGTCGCTGGAGCGCGACCGCGAGCTGGAGGTTCGGCTTCGCCGCGTTGCCGCCGGTTTTCCAGAGATCCTCGATATCCACGAGGTCTTCGTCACCCGCCGCCGCGCTCGAGCCAGTGACCGGGCCGCCGAACACCTGCAGGTAAGCTGCCATTGCACGCTGCCCGATGACCTGCCCATGGCGCGTGTCCATGCCGTCATCACGGCACTGGAAGGAGCGTTCAAGCTTGACGCGCCTGAGGTCGATCGCCTGCTGATCCACCCCGAGCCTGCGACTGACAACCGCCGCTAGTGCGTCGTCAGGCTTCGTGGCGCGTGCGCGTGAGGCGATAGTAGATCGCAGGCGTGACGACGAGTGAAAGAACGACGGAGATCAGCAGCCCGCCGATAACCGCGATCGCCAGCGGCTGAAGCATCTGTGAGCCCGCACCGAGCGCAAACGCCAGCGGAAGCATGCCGCAGACCGCCGCAATTGCGGTCATCACGATTGGGCGCAGCCGGCGCTGAGCTGCATGGAGCATCGCCTCCTTCGCCAGATCGCGCGGTTCGC
>DASWCA010000232.1:0-21193 GCA_036390355.1 Acidobacteriaceae bacterium | reverse complement strand
GTTCATGTTTCGGAGATGTCGTGGGTGAAGAAGGTTCACAAGCCGAGCGACATTCTGAAGGCGGGAGATGTGGTGGAGACGGTGATTCTGTCTGTCAGTCCCGCTGAGCGGCGTATTTCGCTTGGGTTGAAGCAGGCGCTCGGAGACCCGTGGATAGAGGCGCCGCGGAAGTTTCCTGTGGGCTCGGCGATTGAGGGACCGGTTACGCGGCTGATGAAGTTCGGCGCGTTCGTGCAGTTGGCGGAGGGCGTTGAAGGGCTGATTCACGTCAGCGAGATCACTGCGGAGCGGCATGTGAATCATCCGCAGGATCTGCTGCGAGTGGGGCAGATGGTGAAGGCGCAGGTGCTTGGCGTCGATGCGGAGAAGCGGCAGATCCGGCTTAGTATGAAGCAACTGGCGCCCACGAGTCTCGGCGAATTCCTGGAGGAGCATGGCGAGGGCGATGTGGTCTCGGGCCGTGTCGTCGAACAGGGACCGGAGTTCACGACTGTCGAACTTGGCGAGGGGATTCGAGCGACTTGCCGGGCGGTGGCGAAGTCGAATGAGGCGGAGAAGAGTGGCGGAGGAGGGCTGGATCTTTCGGCGCTGACGTCGATGCTGAATGCTCGCTGGAAGGGTGGAGCGACGACGGCTGGCAGTCAGCCGGAGCCGCTTGGCGTGGGGCAGATCCGCAGCTTCCGGCTTGCCAGGATCGATCGCGAGGGGAACAAGATCGAAGTCGAATTGGTTTGATTGTCAGATTCACTTCGCGGGCGTCGTGGCGTCGGCAAGTGACATGACGTGCGGTTGCCTGTCTCCCGTAGTTTGAACCAGGCGGGCGCGCGGATCGCGTTCGGCGAGGCGAGTGAGCAGGTAGTCGATCTCGGCGCGGGCCGCAGCGGTGAGCGAGCCGGCGGGCGCGCGCTGGATGTCGTGAGCGATCGCGCCGCGTTTTTGCAAAACATACTTACGGACGGCGAGGCCGATGCCCTGCTGTTGCTCGTAGCGCATGAGCGGGAGGTGCGCGTCGAAGAGATCGTGGGCAACGTCGCGTTTCCCTTCCCCGGAGAGTTTGACGACATCGACGAGCATGTCGGGGAAGGCGTAACCAGTCATCGCGCCGTCCGCGCCGCGCTCCATTTCGAAGTCGAGGAAGAGGCCGCCATTGCCGCAGAGGATGGAGAGTGGGCGGAGCGATCCGTCACGCTGGAAGGCGCGGAGCGTGGAAATTTTTTCGAGGCCGGGCCAATCTTCGTGCTTCAACATCACGCAGGACGGGTTGTCGGTGACGATCTGGCGAATGACCTTCGGCGTCATCTGGACGGTGAGGACGAGCGGGTAATCCTGCAGGACCCAGGGAATGTCTGCGCCGATGGCGGCAACCGCCTGGCTGAAGTAGCTGACGATCTGGTCGTCGGTGCGGAGAGCGGGTGGCGGGGCGATCATGACGCCCGCTGCTCCGGCATCCATGACTCTGCGGGCGAGTGAGCGCATGGCGGCGAAACCGGGCGCCGAGACGCCGACTACGACCGGAACGGTAGCGCGGCGGACGACTTGCTTCGATATGGCGAGGGCTTCGGTTGCGTCGAGTTTGGGCGCTTCGCCCATCATGCCGAGAATCGTCAGGCCGGAGACACCGCAGGACAGATAGAAGTCGGTCATGCGATCGACGGACGCGGTGTCGACGCCGCCATCGGGAGTGAAGGGCGTGACGGCGATGACGTAGACGCCTTTTGCGGTGTGATCGAGGTTCATGGTCAGTTTCCGATCCGGTTCAGGATAGCAAGTTGAGGGTACCCCTTCCCCCTATCATTTTTGCAAGATCTTCATTCTAAAGGGGACATCGCCGCAAAATCTTCATATCAAAGGAGATAGATGTAAAATATCCAGAATCATATAGTTAGGACCTAAAAGCGGTTGCGGCAAGCTTCGCAGCAGCCAAAAATGCGGTCCGATCCTCCAATCTTTGATCGTTTTTCACCCTGAGCTTTGGCGGCTCCAGGTCCGGTCCTGCATCCCGGTTCGGGATTGCGCGGACACGACGCTGGGCGTTGTTTGGCTCTTCTTTAATTATATGCGGGGTGTCAAGGGGTGGCCGCAAACGGACTGCAAACGGACGCCGCATTCGTAGGACATACAACGTTTTTGAGGACTAATGATCCGTGGGCGATACGGGTCTTGCGTGTTGAGTGCATTACGTCTCGGCTCAACCGTAGAGAAT
Source organism: Acidobacteriaceae bacterium (assembly GCA_036390355.1). Lineage (GTDB taxonomy): Bacteria > Acidobacteriota > Terriglobia > Terriglobales > Acidobacteriaceae > Edaphobacter. The sequence goes on along the minus strand of DASWCA010000232.1, from coordinate 18,990 downwards.
GCCCGATGTCCACTTCTTGACTTCAATGTGAGGGTGGTTCACGAAGGCACCGTCGATTGCCTTTCGGCTTGCATCAGTCCAAGCGTTTGCCGTCGTACTAAAGACGACCATGGTCGCGCCTGTCTTGAGCGCCAAATCCCGGTAACGTTCGGCTGTTTGTACCTCTGTAAGGTCGCCTTTGAGATCTCCATTGCTCTTAGCTTCGCCAATGCAAAGCTTGCCATTAGCGATGCAGCAAATGTCCATCTCCAGAAAGGCCTTGTGGCCCTCCTGCGGAAAGATACGCAGCTCGTGACAAAACAGAAAACTCTCCTTGGACGAAAGGCGCAGCTTGTTGAGTGTGAGAAGCGGCACATGCCCGTTATTCTTCATCATCAGGTAAACCATTTCATCTAGCTTGTAATACCAAAGAGGTTCGTTCGGCATCTTCCAGTGCTGGTGCTTGTAAACCTGATTCAGGCCGCATCTGCGGCAAGTGAAGGTCTGATCGACATCTGCAATCGAGTGCCATGCTGCGTCCGAGCAGTTCTCGCACTGGAAAATATAGCCACGATAGAGAATGCTCTTTCCTGAATATTCGTCGATGATGTCGTAGCTCAGGGCGTCGTTTTGCATGATTTTCAGAACAGACGCGAAATCCATGTATCGCCGCTGATCGCTTTTCAAGTAGACGCCCTCGTGAACAACATTCTTCACGGAATCTGACTTGTCTAGGAATTTCATGAGGAGGGCGCGATGTTTCTCTGACCATAGGGCGTAGCCGGCCATGTCGAGTCCGCCGAATTTCTCAACGGTCGTCGTTTCGTACCGGCCCTTGTCGGACGTTTTGACTCGATAGTCGCAGTCTTTCAGAACGATGCGGAAGATCTCATCTGCGTCCGGCACATGGATATTCGGACGGAGCATGTTCGTATCCATGTAGTTGCCCATTACGAGGGCGCCGGGGCACATGTAAGACACCTCTTCACGTCCGGTGCGAACGTCTCCCATGTTCGATCCCGTGACTATCCTCTGGCCAAGCGCGGGATGGCGTGGAACAAGGTTTTCCAAGAACGTGATGTCAACGATCCATCTATGGTCCAGTGGGCTGGCGGGACTCAGCTTGCGCGGCAAAGGCGACTCGAATGCGCCCGGCAGATTCTTGTTGAACAGAAGGTGAGTCGTAACGTCACCCAAATTTCCTTCTGCGTAGAGTCGTGATGGATACTCAAGCCACCATGCGACGGTTTGAGGGACGATATCGTCGACGGTTATTTGCGTTCGGTACATGTGCTTGCGGATCTTCTCCTTCAACTCCTCAAGAACGACCTTATCCACGGAGTAGCTGACGAAGGACAGGCGCTCGTTGTGCTCCATTCTTCCGTTCTCTTCAGCCTCGCGAATCGCCGTCATAAGCCGGAGCGAGTACGGATCATCTTCAGTCGTGAACCACGACGGAAGCCAGAGTGCGCGTCCGTGCTGCCAGTAGAGCGCGTGATAGAGACAGAAATCTTGCACCGTATCGCCAACCACAATGATTGTGGGCAATTCAAACCTTCGTGAACGAATCGCCATCACGGATGTAAGAATCGACGCTGTAATTCCTAATGGGCACGGCATCTCAAGGTTCGCGCGCGGACTGATGCCCCATTTGATGATTTCCGATTGCCTATGATGACTCATCAGCACCGGCATGGGCACAACTTCAATCTGGTTCATCTCCATGAAGTAAGCGCTGTCCCCGCTTCCGATAGTTGCTGCAAGCCATAGAGGGGGTGGTGCAACGGTGTCATCAACATCGCGCACGATCTGAACGACGTTCTTAGGTCTTTTGCCGGCCCTCAGAACGTCGGCGACTGCGGTAAATGGATGCCTGGGTCTGTCGCCCCTCGTGATTGCAAGTACTTTGAGCTGGCGATCAGGCATGCCGTGATGCGGCTGCTTTTCGAAGTGGAAAGGCGCGATGCGCATGAGCAGCTCTTCACGCAAGCTCTCCGAGACATGCCATTCGTCGAAGCTGCCCTCAAGAAGTCCTTTCTCGACGCCATCCCGTACCTGTTCCTCCTCCATTTCAACCTGTTGCGCGTAGCCGGTGACGTGCTCAGACAATATCTTGGCGAAGTTCTCCGGATCACGAATGCGCTCATCCTCACCCGTGCGCTGATATCGGTAGATGATGTCAGGGTCGTGAGAGGACAGAACAGCCCAGAAGGTTTCGTCGATGGTGTTGCCGTCAGTTGGGACGATGATGCAATGCGTTCCGCCCCACAGCTTTGTGAAGTATTCGATAATGCCAATGCAAGAGACCTGCCAATGAGGATCGGCAATGTTCGTGAGGACAGCGACGCGATGGGGACGGACACGGGTTACGAAGCTCTGAAAACGCTGTTCTGTAGTGCTCATATGGGTTTCCCAAACATATATGAATGCGAGCATTCGCGCCTACGATAAAACCCCTACGGTTTCATAGCAGATCGGCTGGAAGTGGCCACCCACGCGCTTTACCGGTTGCCGAGCGGCACGGTCAGGATCCCGGCGCAAATCTTCGATTTTGCATAATTCCCACTGCGCTCGCCGAGCCGGATTAGTACCGATATGTCGGCTTGTAGTGATTGATTGACATAGGTCGGGCCTTCAGCCCTTGGGTGGATTGTGGATTGGGTTCATGGGGCTTCGCCCCCATGCTGGTATGGGGCGCGCCGTCGGCGCTTGGGGGTGGTGACCATTGCGTGCCGTAGTGGTGTGGAGGGGTCGTTCGTCGCGGGGAGGGAGGGCCCGGGGCTAAAGCCGCTTAGTTTTTTTGGTCCAATTACCGCTTGAGACCCAAGGCTAAAGCCTTGGGCTACCAGCGCGCTGCTACTCCGAAAGACGACTACGGAGATTCTGACTCTTGGAGTCAGAATGACGCGGTGGGAGTGGGAAGCAGATTCCTCCGCTTCGCTGCGGAATGACAAACAAGGTGGCTGCGTGGAGTGACAATCAGTGGAATGACAAACAGTGGAGTGACAATCAGAAACGATCTACAGTAAAGCAATCGATCCTGGCCAGATCTCGGCCACGAGGAGGGTTTGGATGGCGAAGACGGAGCAGGCGGGCGAGGTTCGCGTGGCGGAGCGGAGCCGCTGTGCGTGGGTTGGAACGAATAATCCGTTGATGATGGAGTATCACGATCGCGAGTGGGGTGTGCCGGTGCACGAGGACCGCAAGCACTTCGAGTTCCTGGTGCTGGAGGCGGCGCAGGCGGGGCTGAGCTGGTCGATCGTGCTGGGGAAGCGGGAGGGATACCGGCGGGCGTTCAGCGGGTTCGATCCGGCAAAAGTGGCGCGCTATACGGAGAAGCGAGTGGAGAAGCTGACGCTGGAGGCGGGGATCATTCGTAACCGGCTGAAGATTCGGGCGGCGGTGCGGAACGCGCGGGCGTTTCTGGCGCTCCAGGAGGAGTTCGGCAGCTTTGACGCGTATGCATGGCGGTTCGTCGACGGGCGGCCGCGGGTGAACCGGTGGAAGGCGATGGGGGAGATTCCGGCGACTTCGCCGGAGTCGGACGCGTTCAGCAAGGACCTGAAGCAGCGGGGGTTCACGTTTGTCGGCTCGACGGTGATTTATGCGCATATGCAGGCGGTGGGGATGGTGAACGATCACCTGATGGGTTGCTTCCGGTATCGCGAGGTCGGGCGGTTGGGATAAGCCGATAGGAGCGATGGCCGGCGGCCGATTCCGATCGACACCGGCACTGTTTCCGATGGTGGGTGGACTCGGTGCCGCATTGGGCCGGCCGCGGATGTGAATGCAATTTGACATTGACGCTTCCGTAATTTATATACCTACTAGTACGTATTTTATTGGAGATACTCTTGAGATATTCAACCGGAAGTGTTCTGCTCCTTTCCCTGCATGCGCTTATTTGCATGCCTCACGCGGCAACGGCCGCTGTGGTCACTCAAGCGCCTGGCATCAGCCTACAAGCTGCCACCTGGCGATCCACCGGCGTTCAGCATGCCTATGGTCTTCCCGATATGAAGAAGAACGAAAAGGGAACATTGACGGTGAACTCGAACGGTTTGACCTTTGCAGCTAAGGCGAGCAGTTCTACCGTTCCAAGCCGCTTGATCGTAGCGGTAAGTTCAGGCAATCAACGCGTCGAGCTGTGGGGCATGAAGGGACGCCTTCTACGCATGGCGATCCCGGACGGCGGAGGCATTGCGGCGGCGGGCTTTATGCATCATCGCGTGGGCATGCTGACGGTCGAGTTCAACGACAACAGAGGCGGCTACCATGGCGCGGTCTTCTACCTGCCCGCCAATGAAGCGGAACGCGCCCTGCAGAGCTTTGCCCAGTTGCCTACAGTCGCGCGCGATGCGGCAGCGGACGTGTGCCGGGCTCCGGTGGAGCCGAGCAGCGTGCTGGTTTCGGCTCCTGCGTGGGACCAGGCTGAGGTGCCGGCCGCGTATCGTGCGCTCGTCTATGAGCATGTTGTGGATCGACTGCAGCGTGTGCAAGGCGTCAGCCACGTCTACCGCGACGGAGAGGTAAACGCCGCATCCGCCTGCCCGCAATATACCGTCCACATTTCCATCACCGGCTTCAGCCAGGGAAGCCAGGTGAAACGCGCTGTGATGGGGCCGGTCGGGATGTTCGTCGGAACCACGCAGATGAGGTTCGATACGACCTTTACGGATGCATCTGGAAGATGGGACACCCACGATCAGGTCAAGGCGACGGTGCGCGGCGAATCGGAGAGCACCAACGTCGCGGACAGTGTCGCAAAGACGATTGCGAAGCACTATGCTTCCGCGAAGAAAGAATACGAGAAAGCCAGTGTTGAAGGAAGGAACGAAACTGCTCACCGCTAATCCGCCTGTCGTTGTCAATCGCCGGAGGTCGTATAACATCGTCCAGCAACTGTTGCCGCTCGGGCGGGCGCCTTCCCAGGTGTCCGCACGGCGGCGGGTCTTGGCTAAGATAGAGACGAGAGAGATGACGCCTCCTAAAGTAAGCAAGCACGAACTGAGAACCAGGGAAACGCGAGAGCTTCTGCTTCACGCTGCCGAGACGATCTTTGTGCGCGACGGGTACGAAGGCGCCGAGCTGGGCGAGGTTGCTGCTCTCGCCGGTCGAACGAAAGGCGCGATCTACGCTCACTTCAAGAGCAAGGAAGATATCTTTCTGGCTCTCGTGGAACACAAAGCGCAGCGCTACCGAGTGCAGATGGATGAGCTTCTGGCGAAGTCGGCAAGTGTTGAAGGGAACCTGGCCGCATTCCGGCAGTTCATCCTCGGGCTGGCAAAGGACGAGGCGTGGTCGCTTCTTCTTCTGGAGTTCAAACTCTTCACCATTCGGCATCCGGAGTCGAAGAAGCGGCTGCAGAGCTTTTATGCAGAGTTCCATTCCAGCGATCGGGAGACAAGATATGCCGAGCTTCTGGGTACGGCGGGTAAAGGAAAGAAAGCCGTAAGCCGCACGATTGCGGTTCATACCCTGCAACCCGTGCTGTCTGCCCTCTTACTGGAATCGAGATTCGATCCTGACCTGTTTGACGCGGATGCTATCCGGAAAGTAGTGACCAGAATCTTCGATGCCATGCTGGAAAGTCCCTCGCGCTGATTTGAGGTGACGACCCGCCGTGCGTCCAGGATGCGAGCCGCCACCGGTTGTATAGGTTGTGCGCGTTACTTCCACTCCCACATTTTGGAGACGGTGTTGCCGGATGCGTCGACCTCATATTCGAAGGCTCCGCAGCCATTGTTGAGCCGCGCGAACTTCGGAGAGGTGCTGCGGAAGAACAGCATGCCGCGGTAGCTGACGGAGCCACCGGGCCCGAAGTGGCCAACGCCTGTGCCGGTCCAGGTGAGAGCATCGCCCTCATCCGACATGCTCATTCCCTGTCCCTGGCCATGGATGGAGCCGTCGGGCCCGACGACTGAGGTATAGGTGCCCATGCCTGCGGTGGGAATACCGAGCATTTGGCCGCTGTCCTCGAACGATACTTCTGCGGTTGGGGGGTCAACGGAAATGACCCGTCTGACAAGTCTCTTACCTTTGGTTTCGCCGATTTGATCTCCGAGCATGATTTCGTTCTCACTTTCTTGAGACTTTGTATTGCTACTCCCGGGGAGGGCGCAATTGTACAGCCGCGGAGGTGCAAGGGGTACTCCCTCCCCCCGTACTTTTCTTGCAAAATTCAGTTAATGTTGGAGTTAGGTCCGGACTTTGAGTTTGGTCTATAGAAGAGATTGTCAAGGGGCTTGGATCATCGGCGGTAGGCCAAAATCGATATGTGGCCATCCCCAACAGAAGTCATCGTCTAGTCTGCGAAATCGGAGTAGTCTATTTGCTCAACAGACCCATCGACGGAGGAAGCGTGAGTATGCTTACCGCAGTCGTTCCGACGCAGGAAGAGACGCGCCCGATCGATGGCCGCGACCTGATTCTGTGGCAACGCCGACTGCTTCCCTTCATGACCTACTTCATCGTGGTAATGGCGGCGGCCTTTTTCTTCTTCAGCGCCCTGCACGTCTACCAGGTGACAAAGTTCATCCAAGCGGAGCATGGAGAGGACATCCGTTCGCTGATCGAGAGCGAGGTGGACAGGCCCGCCGGGCGGGCGTTGACGCCGGAAGAGGTGACGGAGCACTCGCTGCTGCTGCTGGAGGCGGATACGCTGGATAAACGCTACCACCAAGCCGGCGGGTTGCTGATGTCCCGCATCTGGGGCCGCCAGTTGACTTTCATCGCAGGTATGGTGCTGGCCTTTGTCGGTGCCGTGTTCATTCTCGGAAAGCTAAGTGAGGGCACCTCCCAGGTGTCGGGCGGAGCCGCCGAGTGGAAGGTTGCGATCAGCAGCGCTTCGCCGGGGATTATCCTGAGCTTCTTTGGGACGGTACTGCTGATTTCGTCGCTATTCGTGCGGGCGAGCCTGGATGTCTCGGATGGGCCGGCATACATCAATGCAGTGCATGTGACTTCAGCAGCGCCGACTGCGGCGGCCGCTGTTCCTACGGCGGAGAAGCAAGTGATTCCACTGGATTTGAGTGAGATTGAAAAACTAGAGAAACACAAGGTCCCGAAGTGAGGACGAAGAAGCGCGAGGTGAAAAATGTCGAGATACCTTCGTTACTGTACCGGGATGGCGTTGGTGGGGGTGGCCGCCGGGTTGGCCGGTGCGCAGGACTTGCGGATTGTGAATCAGCAGTGGGGGGTAGCCATCGACGCGATCCAGCGCGGGGATACCGCGAGGGCGAAGGCGGCGTTTGCGCAGTTCAACACGTCAGCGCGGTCCTACGTGATGGCCAATGGGAGAAGCTGGAAGATCGAATACCTGGCGGGTTCCCTGGACTGCGCCTTTCCGGAGACCAAGGCGACGGGCGCGCAGTTTCTGAACGACATTCTGCAGAACAATCGGACGCTGAATAGAGATGGCGACGCCGAGTTGCGGCGGCAGTTAGCTGTGTGCACCGCCGAGGCAAGCTCTGCGCCCTTGGCGGCCGCGCCGTCGTTGCCCCCGAGTCTTACGGAAGTGTCGACTCACTTCCAGGCTCCAGGTGTTCACGGGGACATGAAAGGCGGGGGAAGCTACACCGTAGATCAGGAGTCCTCGATGGCTGTCAGCCCAATTGCGTCGTCGGAGCTGATGGCGCGGCTGGTGAGCGTGAACGAACCGGCGAAGGCCCTGCACGCGGCGCTGGGTCGGGTTCCCGCGGGTTCGAAGGGAGCGGTTGCGGAGAACTTCGCGGTTACCACTGCGCAAGGAACCGCGACACAGGCCGTGGGGATTGGGCGTTGCCTGAAGAGTTATGCTGAACCGCTGAAGAGCGAGTTCAAGATCAATTCGTCGTCGTACATGGTGACCGCCTACACGGTCACCCAGGAAGGAGAGGTGTATAGCTACGCACGGCGGCTGCACGGACTGCAACTTCCGCAAGGCGTGATAGCCTATTCCGTTCCGGAGGATATGAGCTTGACCTCGGCGGCGAGCGCGTCGGCGTGTGGCTCCGCGGCGCATGAATTGGTTCATTTGCTGATCAAGCAGAGCTTTCCTGGAGCGCCGGCTTGGCTTGAAGAGGGACTTGCTTCGGAGGTGGCGATTGCTTCTCCTTCGCCGGATCGGCTGCGGTTTGGATGGAGCTGGCGCGACGATAGGTTACGCAACAATTTGGGTTTGAGGCCGCCTGTGGCTCAGATGCTGGGAATGCCCTGGTCATCTTTCAACTCGAACAGCTTCATCGGAATGCGAAGTGCCGAAGCGACTCAGGCGATGGCGGCGGTTTTCATTCGCTACCTCGATGCGAAGGGCAAGCTGCCGGATGTTTACTTTGCGGTGCGTGATCAACATATCAGTTCCGATCTGTCCGGGTTCAAGAGTTACGAGGCGATTCTGGAAGAGGTACTACGTCTGCCGGTGGCGTCGATCGACGATGACTTTGAGCAGTGGTTCAGCTCGGAGACTCTGAAACACCCCGGCGCCCCGCCGGCGGAATTCTCCGGCGGTGGAGTGCAAGGCCAATACATGAATGCGGCACCGAGGCCACGAGAGTGCGTGGCGCCCAATTCGCCAAAACAACAAGCCGTGCCGTGCGAACCTGCGACAGGGAACGAAGCGGTCCCCAACGCGGCTGCACCCTCGAAGCAGTAAGAGAGCCGATGGAATCTGTCATCCAGCATGGACTCTCCCGTGGAGCGGTTTTCAGCGTATTCGAACGCCTGCAATCCGAAGGCTACGTAACCTGCCACGTCGGATCAGGTATGTGGGTGAATCGGCTGATGTGGGGATTCTTCCCCTTCGCTCCACTCAGGGTCAGAATGACAAACCTGGCTGCTATTGCAGCGCTGAGGCGTTTGGTTAATCCTTGTCCTTCTCCTTCACATCACTTGCGTCGATGAGCGGGCGAAAGCGATGCACGGGCGTAGGTACCGGTGCGTCGGGGCCCCTTACGCTGCGCCAGATGATCGCATTCAACGCATGCATGGGCGCGCGGTCGACGTCGGAAAAGTCCATTTTGTTGCTCTCCTCCTCGCCATACGAGGCTTTGGTGTTCTTCACATTGACATCGACCTTTGGCTGAATCACATCGAAGGGCGTGATCTTTGCCTCGGTCCCGAAGGAGGCGTACATGGGCATGGCTGCCGCATCGTACTGGCTCATCGGGGGCAAGCCCAGCAGAAGCTCGATGGAGCGGACGTAGGAACTGGTCGAGTAGAGTGTGCTGTCGACGATGCCGCGTTTGACGTATGGGCTAATGACCAGGCCGACCGTCCGTCGTGCGTCCACATGGTCGGGACCATCCTGGGCGTCGTCTTCGATGATGAAGATCGCCGTGTTCGGCCAGTAGCGGCTATGGCTGACCGCGTCCACGAGTTGGCCGATGGCAAAGTCGTTGTTGGCAACCATGGCCCGCGGCGTGTAGGCGCCGAACGCCGTCCCCTTGGTATGGTCCTCGGGCATACTCATGATGACGAAGTTCGGAAAGCGCTTGTTTGCATCAGGGCTATCGTAATTTTTCTCATACTCGCGGAACTCCTTGAGAAAGACCTGGACATTTTCGGTATCGCGCTTGCCGCCGTAGCCGGGCGAGACGTGACCGGCGAGTGCTCCCGCTCCGCGTGCCGCCACGGAGCCGTCACCAGTGCTGGCTCGCACGGCATACTCTCCGTAGGAGCGGAAAGTGAGACCTTTGCGCTCAGCCAAATCCCACAGATGCCCTGCTGAAGGCACATAGGCGCGGGTACGTGCGGTGTCGCTGCGGCCCGCATAGTTGGATGGCCAGTAGCGTTCGTTGAAATCGGTAGCGTACGCCGAGTCGGACCATGAGTGGCCGTCGACGGAGACTTCGCCGTCGCAGTAGAGGTTATCGAGCACGACGTACTGACGAGCCAGAGCATGCTGGTTTGGCGTAACCTGCTCGCCGAAGATCGTAAGCTCCGAGTCGCCGTTGGCTCCCTTGATGTCGCCAAACTCCTGGTCGTAGGTTCGGTTCTCTTTAATGATGTAGATGATGTGCTTGATCTCCGTCGGAACACCTACACCCTGCGGGATGATCGTCGGAGCCACCGGAGGACGAGCCTCGGAGAGCAGAGAGTCGTTATACGGGGTGTTCTCGATGACCTGGCTGGTCCAATGCGGCAGATCCTTTTGGATGTCGATCAGCGACAGCCTCTCGATACTGCTCTTCTGGATGGTTTTGACGGTCTCGTCGCCGTTCCACTTGGAAGCCAGCGGGCTGCCCGGCCCTTTCAGGTCGGGATGCCCTTCCTCACCCTTGCTGTTCCCGATATAGAGGGTGTCGCCATTGTCGGCGAGAGTCAGGGCCGAAGGATACCAGCCGGTCGGGATGAATCCACGAACCGAGCTGTGCTCCCGGTTGGAGATGCGTATGACGGCGATCGAATTGTTGTCGGCGTTGGCGACGTACAGAAGCTGTCGCTTGTTATCGATCAGAAGCGCGTCCGGCGTCGAGCCTTCGGGAGCGAGCGGAGTGAGGGTGGTCGATAGGCGCTCGAGAATCTGGAGGCTCTTTGTATCGATCACGTGGATGGTGTTGTCGTTCGAACAGGCGATGAAGAGACGGCCGTCGGCAGAGATCTTCATATCGTTCGGATTCATGCCGATGTGGAGCGTGCGAATGACTTTGTTGGATGCAGTATCGATGACGCTGACCGATTCACTGGACCAGTTGGAGACGAACAGACGCTTGCCATCCGGCGTGAGCACCACCGCTCCGGGATTGATGTCCACAGGAATTCGGGTCAGGATCGAGCGCGTCTTCACGTCGAAGACGACAACGTTGCTCGGACCAGTGCCCGTGCCTCGGTTAGCCGCGTATAGCAAATGACGGCTCGGCAGATAGGCAGAGCCTGACCACCAGACCTGCCTGGGGTCAATGGTCTCCACCAGATCAGTCTTCGGCGTCTCGTCCAATCGCCCATTCCTGTACTGAAATTCGTAGATGGGAGCCGCGCTGCCGGCGATATTCTTGGCTCCAGTTGCATTTCCGCCAGGAATGAACAGAGTGTGACCGTCCGGCGACCAGGTCATGCCGAGCCAGACTGTTTTGAGGTCGATGTGCTGGACCTCTTTCTGCGTCTTCGTGTCGATGACGACAAGACCGTGCGGCAGGTAGCCAGAGTGACTCGCGATCACGACCCTGCCGTCCGGCGAAGTGGTCGCGTCTAAGGTCAGATCGCCGTAGGTATCGATTGCCTTGCCTGCCGGAGAAATGCGCCAGCCATTGGGAAGATTGAAGCCACCGGGAATGGACTGCGGCCGCTCCTTGGTTGCTTCCCCAATTATTCGCACTGGCCGCTGGATCGTCGGTTTGGCGCCATCATCCTGTGCCAACGCAGCAACGAAGGTGACGGTGAGTAGGGGCGAGGTCAAGATTCGTGTGAAAGACAGCGACATGAGTAGGCTCTCTGACGGCGGATTTAAGTCATACTCTACGCTTGGAATGTTGCGCTTCGTTTACAGGCCCAAGGCGGCTGGTCCTGCTCCGTCCCTATATGTGAGTTGAATCCCTTAGAACGGGGTGCGGTGGCGCTCCGGGCGGGATACGGGGATTCTTCGCTGCGCTCCACTCGGGGTCAGGATGACAAGCGGAAAACCGAAGAAGCCGAATTAGCGAACAACTACCGCCCGTCCCGACTTTCGCGCGACGGGCTGGCATATTGTGCGAAATATCCCATAAATAGAATGACGGAGATCGCCGCTCACCGGAAAACATATTTCTGACTTCGGTGTAGAGAAGACAAGTGTGGGGGCGGATACCAAGTAATCTGCCAGTCGCCGAAACGACTAACCTGCCCATCCCCGAAAAGAGTTAGTCCGTCACAAACCTTCTTGTACGAGCTCACTACGGCTCCTGGACTGCTATGTAGGTGTTTCAAGGCTCAATTTGAAGCGTGATGGAGGAGGAGGTGCGCACCCCGAGTGCCCGCCGATACCGTCAACGTCCTCGGGTTCGAGCAAAGCAGCAGTCACGTCCAGGAGATTCACATGAAATCGAAAGAGTTCGTTCGCCCAGGGCAAGGCAAAGCCAGTGGACTACGGTCAGCGTCGTGGATGTCGACGATTGCGGTGCTGTGCCTTTTGTTCTTCGCTGTACAACCAGGCCGCGCCCAGACGAGCAAAGGCATTCTGGCCGGCGTAGTGCGTGACAGAAGTGGCGCCGTAGTGGAGAATGCGGACGTCACCATCACGAACGAAGCGACGAACGAGACCCGTGCGGTTACGACCAGTTCGACCGGGGCGTATCGCGTTGAGGCGATCAATCCTGGACCGTATGCGATTCACATCGCTTCGCCGGGGTTTTCGTCGGCAGACGTCAAGCATGTCAATGTGCAGCCGTCGGTGGTGACGAACTACGATGCCACTTTGCTGGTGGGCAAGTCGGAGGTGAGCGTAACGGTCGAGGCCAACGGCAACGCCCCTAATACGGAAAATGCGGAGTTATCGGGCGCAATCGCTTCCACTGAGCTACAGGCGATGCCGATCTTTACCTTGAATCCCGCGGAACTGACCAGCACGTTTCCAGGTGTGACGCGGGAATTAGCGACGGTGCAGAACCTTGGTGGCTCTGGCGGAAATGGCTTGATCAAACTGACGGTGAATGGCGCCCGTCCACGTGCGAATAACTTCATGATCGACTCGCAGGATGCGAACGACATCTCGCTCGGCGGAGAGGCGTTTCAGCCGATATTACCCGAATTGTTTCAGAGCGTGAGCGTCTTGCTGAACGATGCCAGCGCAGAATATGGACGGGGCGGCGGGGCGGTGATCAATCAGATCACGAAGAGCGGAACCAACCAGTTCCATGGGTCAGTTCACGAGATCTATACAGGGTCGGGATTGGATGCAATCGACGGCCAGACCCGCCGGGTTGAGCCACAGGCGGGCAGGGCAGCAAAATCCCGTTACGATCAGCATCAGTACGGCTTCACGCTAGGCGGACCTGCCCTCAAGAACAAGCTGTTCGGTTTCGGCGGCGCGACGTTTGTTCGCTACTATGGCAATTTTCAGGCTCCGGCGACAGAACTTCCGGATGCCAGCGGCTTCGCGCAATTAAAAGCAATCGCCGCGGCCGGCAACACGCAAGCCGCCGCGCTACTGGGATATCTGAACAACGGGTCCTATCTCACCTCCGGCTTCAGCGTGACTCCGGCTCAGGCGCCGGTCGAAAGTCTCACCGTCAGCCCGCGGGCGGGTTGCGCCTCCGGGTGCAGCGTTACTACGGCAACCTTCAACCGCCTGCCGACGCCTGCCCAGCAGCCGGAAACCCAGTGGACCTACAAGATCGACTACACACCGCGTTCGACTGATACATTCAGCGTTCACTATCTTCACGACCGTGGTCTCACCGCCCCCTATTTTCCATTGAACCCATCCACTCTGCCCGGTTTCGACGCGACCGCCGGCGGTCCTACCGAACTTGGCGGCGGTAACTGGGTGCATATTTTCACGCCCAGCCTGTTGAATGAGTTCCGCGCCTCGGAGGTCCGGCTGAACTTCCAGTTTGCGCCGGATGCGACGGCACTCAAGAATCCCGCCGCTCAGGTCTATTCGATTCGATTTCTCGGTACCGGCATCGGGGACGGCCTGGGTAATCTTGGCATTTCGCAGAACATGCCGCAGGGCCGCGTCGAGCGTCTCTATCAATTTCAGGACACGGTTGGCTGGACCCGCGGCAGACAGTCGCTGCGCATGGGCGGTGATATCGGCCGCCTGCTCGAAACCGATCTTGTCGCCCAGACTTATCTGGGCCTCGAGACCTTCACCGGCGGTGCACAAGCATCAATGGACAACTATCTCAGCAACTCACTCGGCGCCTCCGGTACTGCCACCAAATCCTTTGGCCCGACGCGGGTCGATCCACATATCTGGAAGATCGCCGCGTTCGTTCAGGACGACGTGAAGGTCACGCCCAACCTGACTGTCAATCTTGGCGTCCGCTACGACTACCTTTCGAATCCGCTGAATGCACTTGCATATCCGGCGCTCGACCTCAACAACACCTTCGCCCCAATTAATACCGTTGTGCACGAAAAGGACGACAAGAACAACATCGCTCCCCGGCTCGGCTTCGCGTTCGTCCCCCGTTCGGGTATCTTCGCCGATGGCAAGACCGTGTTTCATGGCGGGATCGGCGTCTTTTACGACTCGTTCTTCACCAACATCCTGGTGAACGCCGCCCAGTCTTCGCCGGTGGCTCCCACCACCACGCTGACGCAGGGAGTCGGCGGTTGCTGTGCTCCCGCATCGACCCTGATTGGCACAATTACACCGGCTTTCTCCGCCAACTCATCCGTACAGAGCGATGTGAGCAATCTGGTAAACCCGGTTACCTATCAGTACAACTTCGGCATTGAGCGGCAACTGCCATTCCGGCTGAAGGGGTCACTGAACTACGTAGGAACACGCGGAGAGAAACTCTACTCAAATCGTCAACTTAACTACGTCGTGAATGGTGCGCGCATTAACCCATCGCGCGGCGTCATCAACGTCCGCGACAACCGTGCCGACTCGCAGTACCACTCGCTGCAGGCTGAAGTCGACCGCCAGTTCAGCCAGGGACTCTTCCTGCGCGCGTCGTATACCTACGGCAAGCTGCTGGACGATTCCTCTGAGGTTTTCACAACGTTCGCTTCTCCGACGTCCTACTCGGCGAACCTCGCCGGCAACGGACTGCGGCAGGATTGGGGGCCGTCAGCCTTCGATCGCCGTCATATTTTTGTCGTCTCATATGTCTACTCGCCGAAGGGCTTCCACTCGACCAACATGCTCGCAGACGGCGTGTTCAGCGCCTTTACGCGGAACTTCACCATCTCCGGGCAGACTGAGCTCTACTCCGGGCTATACACGTCGTTCAACGTCAGCGGCAAGGACATCAATGGCGACAGCAGCACGACCAACGATCGTCCGGTGCTGTCGAACGCCACCGCGCCAATTACGGCTGTGGGCGTCGATGGCAGCTACATCGGCGGCACCTCCGGTACGTACTACGACTTTGCGGCATACAACGCGTCACCTTCATTGGCACGCGTGCGCACGGTCGTCTCTCCGGGAAATGTTCACTTCCTGGTACCGAATGCAACCAACGGCGCGCTGATGATGCAGCAGGAAGTTGGCCGCAACTCCTATCTGAACCCGGGACAGCAGTACTGGAACCTGGCGCTTGAGAAGGCTATCCCAACCCCATTCACGCACCTGGAGCACGGGCAGTTTGTTTTCCGTGTTGAGGCTCAGCAAATCGGCAACCACAACAATCTGACTTACTACACGAATAACGTCACTCAGGTCGGTCTCTCTGCATTCCAGAATCCTTCGATTGCTCGCGAGGCTAACAACCAGCACCTGCGGCTGTGGGCGAAGTATCAGTTCTAAACCAGCTCGCCGCAGGCATAAGAAGTTGAAGCCAGGCCCGCGATGGCCTGGCTTCAACCATTTCTCCGCCAAACTATGGTCCTGGCTGGATCCCTTCGGCAAGCTCAGGGCAGGTTACGGGCATCCGGGTTCCTCTGGAGGAAGTCGAAGTCGCAGCCCTGGTCGGCTTGCAGGATGTGGTCTTCGAAGAGGCGGGCGTAGCCTCGGGTGGGAATTTTGCGGGCGGTGGGTGAGGCGGGGTCGGCGTTGGCGGCTTGCCAGGCGGCGAGGCGGGACTTCAGTTCATCGGGCTCGATGAGGAGGTCGATGCGGCGTGCTTCGACGTCGAGGCAGATATTGTCACCGGTGCGGACGATGGCGAGCGGGCCTCCGATGGCGGACTCGGGCGCGATGTGGAGGACAATGGTGCCGAAGGCGGTGCCGCTCATGCGGGCGTCGGAGATGCGGACCATGTCTTGGACGCCTGCGCGGGCGAGCTTGAGCGGGATGGGCAGGTAGCCGGCTTCGGGCATGCCGGGCGCGCCTTTGGGACCGGCGTTGCGGAGGACGAGAATGTCGTCGGGGGTTACGTCAAGGTCGGGTGCGTCGATGCGGGCGGCGAGGTCTTCGAGCGAATCGAAGACTACGGCGCGGCCGGTGTGCTGGAGCAGGTGGGGCGAGGCGGCGGAGTGCTTGATGACGGCCGAGCGCGGGGCGAGGTTGCCGTGGAGGATAGCCATCGCTCCTTCTTTTTTGAGGGGCGAGACGACGGTGCGGATGACGTCCTGGTTGGGGACGCGTTCGGCTTCTGCGACTTCTTCGGCGAGAGTGTGATCCGATACGGTTGGGGTTGAGGTGTCGAGGAGTGGAGCAAGTTCGCGGAGGAGGGCGGGCAGGCCTCCGGCGTGGTGGAAGTGCTCCATGTAGTGGGCGCCGGAGGGCTTGAGGTTGAGGAGGACAGGGACTTCGCGGGCAAGACGGTCGAAGGCGGCCAGGTCGAAGGGGACGCCGGCTCGGTTGGCGATTGCGATGAGGTGGATGAGGCCGTTGGTGGATCCGCCGATGGCTTGCAGGACGATACAGGCGTTGCGAACGGAGGCGGCGGTGATGAGGTCGCAGGGGCGCGGGGAGTTGGCAATAGCGATTTCGGTGGCGCGACGGCCGGTGGTTTCGGCGATGCGGCGGCGGTCGGCGGAAACTGCGGGGGCGGTGGCCGACATGGGAAGCGCGAGGCCGAGGGCTTCGATGAGGCAGGCCATAGTGCTGGCGGTGCCCATCGAACTGCAGGTGCCGACGGTGGGGCAGAGGCGGCCGCTGATGAGTTCGGTTTCGGCGACATCGATGGCGCCCGCGCGGTGCTGTACCCAGAAGCGGCGGCAGTCGGTGCAAGCGCCGAGGACTTCTCCTTTGTAGTGGCCGGTGAGCATGGGGCCGGTGGGGAGGACGATGGCGGGGAGGTCGATCGAGGCCGCAGCCATGACTTGCGCGGGGAGATTCTTGTCGCAGCCGCCGATGAGGACGACGGCGTCCATGGGCTGCGCACGGATCATCTCCTCGGTGTCCATGGCGAGGAGGTTGCGGAGGAACATGGAGGTGGGGTGGGCGAAGGATTCCGCGATCGATATGGTGGGGAAGACCATGGGCAGACCGCCGGCGAGGAGGACGCCGCGTTTGACGCTCTCGATAAGGTCGGGGACGTTGCCGTGGCATGGGTTGTAGTCGCTGGCGGTGTTGGTGATGCCGACGATGGGGCGCGAGAGGGCGTCGTCGGAGAAGCCCATGGCCTTGATGAAGGCTTTGCGCAGGAAGAGGGAGAAGGCGGGGTCGCCATAGGTGGTGAGGCCTTTATGGAGGCCGGTCGCGGGTTGGGGTTTGTCGGTCATAACGCAGTGGACGGGTGTGCTTTAGTCGGCCGTTGGCATCTTGTCGACTGAGTCGATGACGACGGTTTCTACCGGAACTTTTTGAGACTTGAGCAGAAGACCAGTTGTCTGTTTGAGTGCCACGTCGAGTAACGGGAGGGTGCTGTCGGACTGGGGTTTGGGGTTGTAGCTAAACGCTATGTCGTAGCTGCCGGTGAGGCCAGTCTGGTCGACGACGGGAAAGCTGGCCGCGGGGGTGAGATATTTGGCCAGTTGGGGCATGGACCAGTTGGCTCCGCGTATTTGGCCGGAACTGACGTTGATGCGGAAGCCGGGAAAGTGATCTGCCTTAGTGGGAGTGAGGTGCGGACCGCCGTTGGCGATGACGAGGGCGTATCCGCGGCTGAGGCGCGTTTCAGTGTGGGCTATGAGGTGGAAGCGCTGGTGAAGCAGATCCTGTAGGCGGGGCCTCAGTTCGTCGCGGGTGAGACGGATACCGTCTTCGGGCTTGGCAACGATGTCGTACAGGTTGGTGTCGAGCCAGCCGGGCTCATTAGCAATCTGGCTCTTGTCGATGTCGTACGCCAGTTGAATGAGTAGCGCCAGCGATACATGGGTTGCCGTGAATCGGCCGGTGCTGGGAATGCTCCAACTACCTGTGTTCGGGTCGGCTTCGGGTGGAGCAGGCTTGACACTGGCGACTTCAAAGGTGGGGTGTGGATTTTGCGTGGTTGTTGCAATATTGGCGGACTGCTGGGCGGGCGCGGCGGTGATGAGCAGGAGGGTTGATTCGAGGAGGAATTTCGCTGGGTTTTTCAGCATATGGTTTTCCCTTCGAGGGGGCAGGAGGAATGGTAGAGGATCGATCATCGGTTGACCAGCTTTGCGGGTACGAGCGCGATGATCAGGATAGACGACGCCAGCATGCATCCGGCGATGAGGAATAGGCCGGAGTTGAGCGTGCCGGTCCGGGTTTTTAGAATACCGATGATCGTGGGACTGAAGAATCCGCCGAGGTTACCGGTGCAGTTGACCAGCGCGATGCCGGCGGCGGCGCCGATGCCTCCGAGAAAGGATGTCGGGAGAGCCCAGAACATGGGCACGGCGGTGACTACGCCGACGGTGGCCAGGGTGAGGCCGATCATCGCGACGGCTGTGCCGCCGCCGGATGCGCACATGGCGAAGCCGACCGCTGCCACAATGCACGGGAGGACAACGTGCCAGCGGCGTTCGCGGGTCTTATCGGAATGGCGGCCGGTAAAGATCATGGCGAACAGCGCGACGGTGTATGGCAGCGCGGTGAGCAGGCCTACATTGAGCGGGTCTTTGACGCCGGCCTGGTGGATGATGGTGGGCAGCCAGAATCCGACGGCGTACGATCCCATCTCGATGCCAAAATAGATTGCGCCCATCAGCCATATGCGCGGACTGACGAAGACGGAGAGGACGGTCTGGTGAGTCTTGACTCCAGCTTCCTCGGTGATCTCGGCCGCGACCACGGATTTCTCTTCGGGAGAGAGCCAGTTTGCGTTGACGACGCGGTCATCGAGACGGAAGAGAATGACGACGCCGAAGACTATCGCAGGAAGAGCTTCGAGGATGAAGAGCCATTGCCATCCAGCCAAATGCAGTATGCCGGCGAGGTAGTGCATGATGTAGCCGGAGATGGGGCCGCCGACGATTCCTGAAAGCGCGCTTCCGGCGAGCAGAATGGCCACCATGTGGGCGCGACGATGCGAGGGGAACCAGTAGGTGAGGTAGAGAATCATGCCGGGAAAGTATCCGGATTCCGCGATG
>DASWCA010000231.1:0-2022 GCA_036390355.1 Acidobacteriaceae bacterium | reverse complement strand
CGCGGGCGGCGAAGCTGCCGTTCGGGTCGTCCAGGATGGCGCGGACTAGGCCGCCGCCCTGAGCGCCGGTTGCGCCCGCTACCGCGATGATCTTCTTGTTTGCCATACGATCCTACTTTGTTGATACCAAAAAAAACGACGACGAGCCTCTACATCACGACACCGCCGCAGGCCTGAATGTTATGCCCAGTGATCCACTTGCCCTTCTCGCTGATCAGAAACGTGACGACATCCGCAATGTCGTCCGCCTGTCCAAGTCGACCCAGAGCGGACATCTGCGCTCCCATCTTCCTCCACTCGGGATCTTGCGGCAACATGTCGGTCTCCGTGAAGCCGGGGGACACGGTGTTGACTGTG
Source organism: Acidobacteriaceae bacterium (assembly GCA_036390355.1). Taxonomy (GTDB): domain Bacteria; phylum Acidobacteriota; class Terriglobia; order Terriglobales; family Acidobacteriaceae; genus Edaphobacter. Next base: position 1,665 of record DASWCA010000231.1, on the reverse strand, counting down.
ATGCTGCGTCCTCCCAGTTCCTTGGCGAGCGCCCTGGCGAATTGCTCGCCCGCTGCCTTGCTCCCCACGTACACAGCGAAGCCCGGAAGGCTCATCGCCGTGGAGCACGAAGAGATATTGATGATCCGACCTCCGTCCCCCATACCACGTGCGGCTTCCTGAAAAGCAAAAAAGGCTCCCTTAGCGTTCAGAGCGAACGCCGCGTCGAACTCGTCCTCCGTGACTTCCGCTATGGGGTGCGGCTGAAACCAACCCGCGTTGTTCACCAGAATATCGAGGCGGCCGAACTGGTCTAGGGTCTCCTGGAACAGGCAGCGGACATCGGCGATCTGGCTCATGTCGGCCCGCACCGCGAGGGCGCGCCCTCCTGCGGTCTCAATCGCCGACACGACCTCTCTAGACTTGTCGGCGTTACGGACGTAGTTGACCACCACGGATGCACCGTCCTTGCCCAGACGCTCGGCGATGGCGCGCCCGATACCTCTTGAGCTCCCAGTGACAATTGCGACTTTTCCAGTAAGAGGAGCCATACACTTCACCCTCCTTGGCGAGCAGTCGGCCGCACGCGGGGAAACGGGGCAGGAGTTGCTCACGAATCATTCCGGCTTGTATCCGATCACCGCTCCGTTTGCGCCTGCCGCTTCAAACCACACCACGCGAATGTCGTGGAAGCCTGCATCGTTTATCCACGCGCGGTATTCGGCGGGCGTGTAGTTCCGCCCACCAACGGTTTCGATCAGCATGTTCAGGCTCATGAGGGCCGCCGGCGCAGGTCCGGTCTTTTCGTCATTTACCAGCAGCTCGCTGATCACCACCGCTCCGCCCGCGGGCAGCGCTTCGTAACACTTTCGTAGAATCGCCCGGTCGTCGGCTTCGCTCCAATCATGCATGATCATCGAAAGCAGAATCACGTCGTGGTCAGCCGGAAACTTCGGATCGCGGAAGAAATCTCCGGGGTGGGTTGCGATGCGGCCGCTTAGGCCCGCCTCGGCGACATTCCTCGCACCCATTTCCGTCACAAACGGCAGGTCGTACACCGTGGCCGACAGGTTCGGATAGCGCGTGCAAAGTTCAATGTCGTAAGCTCCGGAACCGCCACCAACATCGAGCAGCTTTCGAAACCTGCCGAAGTCCACCACCTCGCCCAGCGCGCGAGCCGTGAAAGTGGAAAGCGAGTGCATGGCCTGCCAGAACGTGCCCATCATTGCGGGATCAGCTCCCTCAAAAAGCGACTTCTGTTTGTCAGGGTCCCAGGTCGTCGGCTTGTTCGTACGCACGGCATCGGGAAGCCTGTCCCAGCCGGAGTAAAGTCGTCGATTGAGCATGGTCACGAAGCCGCCAAAATAGTAACGTGCACTCCGGGCCAGAAATGTCTCGGCCAAAGCACTATTGTGATATCGGCCATCCGTTTTATCGAGCAGGCCGAGACCAGCGCAGCCCGTCAGCAACATTTCAGCGGGGCGTTCGTCGATGTTGAACCATCGCGCGGTCTCTGGCGCATTCATGGGTGAAGTCGAGAGGCGGGTGAACAGGTCCATGTCAACTGCAGTTGCCAATGTCTTAAACGCCCAGAACGCTGTCGCAAGCTGCATCAGGGGAATAGGAGTGATCTCAGGCAGGATTTCGGATTTTGTCTGAACAATCGATGTACTCATGTGTACCTCC
>DASWCA010000230.1:0-15779 GCA_036390355.1 Acidobacteriaceae bacterium | reverse complement strand
AAGCTGGATCACTTTTCGTGTTTCAAGGCGAACTGGGAGCCGAAGCACGAGAACCTCCTTGCGATTGCGCGCGAGTTGAATCTCGGCGTTGAGAGCTTCGTTTTTATCGACGATAATCCCGCCGAGCGAGCCATCGTTGAGGCTCAGGTCCCCGGAGTCGCGGTTCCCAACGTAGGCTCCGAGGTCTCGCGGTTCGCCGAGATCATCGAAGAGGGCAGATACTTCGAGCCCACGTCTATTTCGCAGGAGGACCTGTCTCGCGCTGCACTGTATCAGTCCAACGCGGCGCGGAGTTTCGCGGAGGCAAAGTTTGCCAACTACGGGGAGTATCTCGATTCGCTCGAGATGACCGCGGAAATTGAGGTGTTCAAGCCAATCTACCTCGATCGCATCGCGCAACTTACGAACAAGACCAACCAGTTCAATCTCACCACGCACCGTTACACGCTGGCGGAGATGGAATCGATCTCGAAAGACCCGGGTTACCTTGGCATCTACGGCAAGCTCAGCGACCGCTTTGGCGACAACGGGCTGATCTCCATCGTATTGGGCCGGTGCGACGATGATCTTCTCCACCTCGATCTTTGGCTGATGAGTTGCCGCGTGCTGAAGCGGGACATGGAGTTGGCGATGTTGGATGCGGTAGCGGATCGCGCGAGAGCAATGGGCATCCACACGCTTCGGGGATATTACTTGCCGACCAAGAAGAACGGTATGGTGGCCGATCACTATGAGAAGCTTGGATTCGAACAGTTTTCCACCGACCCCGAGACAGGATCGTCTGTCTGGACACTCTCCCTCGCCGATTACGCGCCACGCAGCCAGCACATCATGATTCAGGAGCCCATACATGGATAGCATTTTGGAAGAGCTGCAATTGATCTTTCGCGATATTCTCGACCAGCCGGACCTCGTGCTCACGCCCGAATCCAACGCGAGCAATGTGGAGGACTGGGACTCGCTCGCTCATATTAACCTGGTGTCGGCGATCGAGAAGCGTTACAAGATCAAGTTCGCGCTTGGAGAATTGCAGGAACTCAAGAATGTGGGCGACATGATCGAGCTCATCGAAGTTAAGCTTGCTGCGAAATGAACGAATATAAGTGGAGTGACCTTCAGATCGGGCTCAAGCAGGAATTCGACGCGATCTTCACTTCGGAGGATGCGTCGCGGTTTGCGGCGCTCTCGGGCGATACCAACCCGCTGCATGTCGATGACGATTACGCTATCGCCGCAGGATTTCCCAGCCCGGTTCTGTTCGGCATGCTGACATCGGCCTTATATTCGAGGCTCGTGGGTGTTTACCTTCCGGGCAAGCTTGCTCTTCTACAAGGCATCGACATCGACTTCAGCTCGCCGTGCCACGCTGGCGATCAACTTCATGTGGCGGGAGAGGTCGTCTACATGAATGAGGCTTATCAGCGCTTCGAAATCAAGGCCACGATCCGCAAGGCGGACAAGAAGCTTGTATCCAAAGCAATGATCAGGGTGGGCTTTCATGGCGGCTGAACCGATTCTCATTACCGGAGCATCGTCCGATATAGGTTGTGCGCTGGTGCGAAGGCTCTTGAGCAAGCCGGAGTCTCCAGTGGTGCTCGCTCACTCGTACAAGTCCGGCGCTCGGCTCCGCGCATTGCAGGATGAGTTTGCCGGCAGGATCCAGATCTTCGACGCGGACTTCTCTCAGGCTTCGTCCGTCGCCGCAATGGCGGACCTCATTGCCAGCGAACACGGGACGCCGGCGAGCATCATCCATCTTCCTGCGCTCCCGCTTTGCTATGAACGGTTCACTAAGTTCAACTGGGACCGCTTCGAGACTGACCTCGCCATTCAGGTTCAATCTGCGGTTCTTCTCCTGCAACGCTTCCTGCCGAAGATGGTAAAGCTGCCGCGCGGCAGAGTGATCTTCATGCTTTCGAGCGTCGTGCATGGCGTTCCGCCGAAGTTCATGTCCATGTACACCACCATCAAATATGCGCAACTTGGCCTGATGCGATCTCTGGCTGCTGACTACGCTGCAACGCCAGTTCGCATCAACGCAATCTCGCCCAGCATGGTGGCGACGAAGTTTCTCAAGGAGATCGCCGAAGTGGCTGTGCAGATGAGCGCCTCCGCGAATCCGCAGGGCCGTAACGCCACGCCTGAGGACCTTCTTGGCGCGTTCGAATTTCTACTCTCCGGCGCATCGGATTATGTACATGGTGTCGATATTCCCATTGCTGGCGGCAGTGTCTGCTAACGAGGGAACGGTACGAACTTGTCAGTGCAAGAAGCTGGGTTGCCATCGGAGGGCTTGCCCGTGAGCGTGGCGTCAGTACCTGCGGGGATCTTCAGATTGCTGCCGCCGGGACCGTAGATTACATCGGCATTGTCGAAGGTGTAAGTGTATGGCTTGGCCGGGTTGCCGGCATCGGTGAGGTAGACACCGTCCAGCGTGATTTGAGCGCGGTGCTCGTGGTCGTAGCCGTCGAAGAGAATCTTGCCGCCACCGGAGACCCGAACATTGTGCAGCGTGATATCGCGGAATGTAGGCGGAGAGTTGCCCTTGACCGGGCCGTTGGCGGCATAGGCCGCGGTGATATCAAGGGGGCGCCCCGAGTTGCGGATGCAGATGTCGTCGTAGACGGCATCGTGCACGAGTCCACCTCGCGTCCCCATGGACTTGATGCGGATGCCGGAGTCGGGGCCGTCGAGGGAGAGGTCGAAGACGCGAAGGGCGCTGACGCCACCGTTTGTCTCGCTGCCGATCGACATGCCGTGTCCCCAGTAGAAATGGTTGTGACTCACGGTCATGTTCGTGACCCCGCCGGGGCCACCCTTGATGGCGACGTTATCGTCCCCCTCACGAAGATAGCTGTGCGTGATGGTGATGTTCTTCGCGCCCGAGCCGGGATCAATGCCGTCCGTATTGCGCGCGAGGCGTTGCGGTGTGTCGATCTTGACACCCCAGACGGTGAACCCGTCGCCGCCGTTATAGACGACGTGGAAGTTCGGCGAGTTCTTCAGCGTAATGCGATACAGAGTGAAATCGTCCGCATGATCGGCCACGATCAATCGGCTGACTTTCTGGCCGCCACCGGGCCGCGCCTGCTCCGCCAAGTCCCATGCGCTCGCATTCTTGCCCAGCAGTTTCACTCCACCGCGTCCGTCGATCACTCCGTCGCCCATCACGCCCGCACCGGAGACATGACTCACCGAGATCAGCGGCTTGCATCCTCGTCCTGGCGTGCTGCTCACGATGCCGCAGCTTCCGGGAGACAACTCGAGGACCTGAGGATCGACGGACTCATACAGCGTGACCCCCTTGTCGATTACCAGTGCGACGCCTTCGCGAAGCTCCAGCGGGCCGCTCAGGAATGCATCCGCGCCGACATGCACTTGCAGCGCGACTCCCTTGCCCTTGCCGCAGGCATCGAGGGCCTTCTGGATGCGCTCTGTATCCAGCTTCGACTCGTCGGCCGAAGCGATGCCGCCGTCAGTTGAGACAAGGTGCGCCTCGAGTGTCGCGCAGAACGGTGGGATCTTTGGTTCGGTGACGGTCCGGCTGTCCTGCGCGACTGCTGTTGAGGCGATGACAACTGCGAGAGTACCGATGGCGGATACGAGATGACGCATAAATCTCCTTCTCGACTGCAACGAGGAATTCTACTGGTTGACGGTGAATTCTTGCTGCATGACGGGCGCGGTTACTTCGCCAACTTCTCTGGGTTCCAACGATCGGTCCCGGCAAGGAACCTGGCTGTCTCGAATTGCTTCGCTTCCGCACTTGTAAGCTGGCGCGATTTTGGTTCGCGCACGGCTGGACTGCCGCCAGGCCCGCTTGACTTGTACTCCGCGTAGAAGACGGTGTCGAGATTGTGCGTTTCACCCGGATGCCATTCGTGCCAGCCGGCCGGGTCGATATGCGGACCCATGGCGCAGTTCAGGTAGACGACCGAGGCGTATGGACGCCAGGGCCGGCCAAGGTAAACATGCGCAAGACCAGGTTCGCCGGTGAGCCGGCAGTGGTTGAAGACGAAGGCACTGTGCTGGCCGGCGAGGTACTTGCCTTGCGCCGTCACGTAGCCGCCCGCGGCGTGCTCGGTATTGTGGATCTCGCAGTCGTTGAAGACGGCATTGCCATCGCCGTAGATGAAGTCGACATTCCCGGCGACCACGCAGTGTATGAAGTAACTGCGGGTCGGAGTCGGCGTGCAGGGGCTACGCGCGGCTGGAGTTGCAGGCTGCGAACCCGGCGGAAAGGAAGTGGAGCTGGGAGGCGGAGCGCGAAGGCTCCCTGCCTGGCCGCAACCGTGTGCGCCGATGTACAGCGTGTCCTGATTGGCAAGAATGCGGACGTGGGACAGTATGTTGCGATCTCCTTCAACATTCAGCGCCTGCGCTTGAGATCCGGCATTCACCTGCTGGTGGGTGCGGTTGAAGTCGTTCTCGAATGTAATGTTTTCGGCATGAAAGTCGTCGCCAAGCACATGGACAGTTGCGTAGCTGGGCTTAGTGCCGCGTGTCCCGTGGCTGGTATCGTCGACGATGACCGTCTTGTCCGGATCGGAGCCGCTACCCTTGAGCGTGACATGCGACTGGTTGATGATGACTTGTTCGCGATAAGTTCCAGGCGCGATGACAACGACGCCACCGGTCGCGGGCACACGATCGATTGCCGACTGCACGGTGGTGTACTCCGCGCTGCCATCCGCCGCGACGTGGAAGGTGGGAGTGCCTTTATCGTTAGCTTTCCGGCTCGCGCGGCAATCTGAGGCGCCGGCCCCAACCATAACGGCGAGCACAAGAGCGGAAAGTGCAGCTGTACGGCGATTTGCTCGAATCATCCCGATGAAGACCATAAACCCTCGACTGACGCTGGGCGAATATATCACTTTGTAGAGCGTTAGCTGCCTAAGCGGTCATGGCTTCGAGATGTCGATTGTCCCCATACGGCCGGTAGCGGCGTCGCGGACCACCAGGCGCGGGTGGTTTGGCTTGACGCGGAGCCACTGAAAGAAATGGTCTTACGGCCATCGGGCTAAACCTGACGCCAGCAGCGCTTCTCGGGGGCAGGTCAAGCGGTATATCATCTGGCTATCGGGTTGCCGGTGGAATGCGTCTAATCCTGACCGGTGACTATAGAACTGTCCCGTGGAGATGTCTTGCCCTATGCCTAAAATTTCGAAGATTCTGCTGCTTGCGGTGTCGGTGGTTCTGGTTCTGACGGTGTTTCTTGGCGTCAACTCCAGCGGCGTGAGGGCTGCCTCGAATGGGCAGGACGGCGCGTACCGGCAGATCAACGTATATACCGAAGTTCTGCGCTACATCCAGACCGACTATGTCACGGACCCGAACATCACCGAGGTGACGAACGGCGCGTTGCGCGGGCTGCTGGAGTCGCTCGACGCGGATTCGAGCTATCTGACGCCTGAAGACTACAAGACTTACAAGGCGGACAAGGGCGGCAAGGCGCAAGCGGGAATCAACGTCTCCAAACGATATGGATATGCAACCGTCGTGTCGGTGGTTCCGGGAAGCCCGGCGGACAAGGCAGGCCTGGTCGACGGTGACATCCTGGAAGCGATCGAGGGTCAGGATACGCGGAACATCTCCCTGGCGATGATCCAGCGCATGCTGGAAGGCGCGCCGGGAACCACGCTGACGGTTGGTGTGGTGCGTCCGAGCAAGGCGCAGCCTGACAAGATTTCCATGACGCGAAGCCAGATGGTTCTGCCTCCGGTCTCCGAGACGCTGTATGAGAATTCATCGATCCTCTATCTGAAGCCCGAGATTCTGGACCACGATCATGTCCAGCAGGTCGAGGCGAAGCTAAAGGGTATGCAGAAGGCAGGGAACAAGAAGGTGCTCCTCGATCTGCGGGATGTGGCTGCCGGAGACATGGAGGAAGCCACGCGGCTGGCGAACCTTCTGTTGAAGGGCGGAACGATCGCGACGCTGGAAGGACAGAAGTTCCCCAAGCAGGTGTTCACGGCCGATCCGGCGAAGGCGATCCAGGCGGCTGCTCCCGTGGTGGTGCTGGTAAATCGCGGAACTGCGGGTCCGGCGGAGCTAGTGGCTGCGGCGCTTCTAGACAACAAGCGTGCTGACGTTGTCGGTGAAAAGACGTTTGGCGAAGGCGCGCAGCAGAAGACGTTTGAGCTGCCGGATGGAGCGGCGCTGATCCTGTCGGTGGCGAAGTACGAATCGCCGTCCGGCAAGAAGATTCAGGATGAAGGTGTCACGCCGGGTGTTCTCGTCGCTTCGACAAACGACGATGGTGGCGTCGTGGACGAGGACGCGACAGTGGACACTTCGACTCCGGTGCCGCTGAAGAAGCCGGGTGTGCAGGTCGACGAGCAGTTGACGAAGGCGCTGGACATTCTCAAGGCTAAAGCAGCCTGAGAGCAGTGGTAACTGGTCAATTCCAAGTGGCCATTCCGATTGCGCGGCCAATGGATTCACTGCGGTGAAGCGGTGGTTCGCCGTGCTATCGTGAAGGGGCCGTGCCCAGTCTATTCAGCGACGAGCGAGAGTCTCCGAAGCGGGTAAATCTGCCTTGGTGGCGCAGGGCGGTCGATTGGCTGGGCGGGGTGAATCTGCTGCATGGCCCTGCGTATCCGACGCGGCGGATCGCGGTGCGGGCGACGTTTCTGGCGTTACTTGGTTTGTCCTCCCTGTTTGGTGTGATGTGCGGCCTGATGGTGGTGTATTCCATCGACCTGCCGCAGATGGAAGATCTTGCGCGGTATCGTCCGAATACCACGACAGAACTGTTGGACATCCATGGACGAGTGATCGGCTCGTTCGCGCTGGAGCGGCGAGTGGTACTGCCGTACACGGAGTTTCCGCCGGTGCTGCGGCAGGCGCTGATCTCGATCGAAGACAAGACATTCGAGAGGAACTGGGGCGTGAATCTGATTCGCGCCGTGGGTGCAGCCTGGCGCGACCTGCACTCGCGCACCCGGGCGCAAGGCTCGTCGACGCTGACGATGCAGTTGGCGAGGAATCTTTTTCTCTCCAACGAGAAGACGTACGGTCGCAAGATCCAGGAAATCCTGCTTGCTGTTCAGATTGAGCGGGTGTTTACCAAGGACCAGATCTTTCAGATGTATGCGAACCAGATTTACCTGGGTCGCGGGACTTACGGATTCGAGGCCGCGTCTGAGTATTACTTCAGCAAACATGCGCGCGATTTGACTCTCCCCGAGGCGGCGCTGTTGGCGGCTTTGCCGAAGGGCGCGGAGTACTATTCGCCGGTCAACCATCCGGATCGGGCGGTGAGGCGGCGCAACCTGGTGCTGAGCGAGATGCTCCAGGATGGAAAGATCACCCGGGAGCAGGAAGAGGTTGCGGCGGGTACTCCGCTGGGACTGAAGATCGAGCCTCCGCCGAACTCGCTGGCTCCGTACTTCGTGGAAGAAGTGCGGCGGCAGCTTGAGAAAGAGTTCGGCGCAGAAGAGGTTCACGGCGCGGGACTGCGTGTGTACACGACGCTCGACCTCGACCTGCAGATGGTGGCAAACAAGGCGATTCTCGACGGCACAGCGGCTTACGAGCGGCGCCACGGGTGGAAGGGCCATTTGTTCAACGTTACAGCTTCGGGAGCCGCTCTGGACGCATACAAGCATCCGGACTGGGCGGAGTCAATCGATAAGGGCGGTTACTATCATGCGCTGGTGACGGACGTTTCGCCGGCGCGGGTGACGGTGAAGGTTGGGCCGATTCGCGCAGTGATGACTCCAGCGGACTGGAAGTGGACGCAGCAGACTTCGGCGGAGGATTTCCTTTCGACAGGCGATGTTGTGTACGTGCGGCTGGGCGGCAGTTCTCCCGATGGGATTACGCACGCCGAACTGGAGCAGGATTCGGGCGTCCAGGCGTCGATGATGGCGGTAGACAACTCGAACGGCGAGGTGCTGGCCATGGTGGGCGGCCGCGACTTCGCGCTCTCGCAGTTCAACCGGGCGACGCAGTCGGAGCGGGAAGTCGGCTCGTCGTTCAAACCGTATGTGTACACGACTGCGGTGGAAGCGGGCGCGAAGCCGACAGACATTATCGTGGACGGTCCGGTGAGTTTCTACACCCCGAACGGGCCGTACACGCCACACAACTACGAAGGCGATTACAAGGGCTCGATGACGCTGCTGAATGCGTTTGCCGAGTCGAGGAACATCCCTGCGCTGAAGCTGGCGGATCATGTGGGCATCCGCAAGGTGATCGAGACCGCGCACCGGTTTGGCGTGGTCAGCAATATTCCTGCGTTTCTGCCGATTGCGATCGGCGCGGCTGACCTTTCGCTGTATGAACAGGTGCAGTCGTACAGCGTGTTTCCGAACGACGGGATTCGCATTGAGCCTCACACTATTCGCAAGGTGACGCAGGCCGATGGATTGCCGTTGGACGAGCCTGCGGCGCAGGTGAGCGAGGTGATCTCGGTCGAAACGGCGCGTACGATGATGCAGTTTCTGCAGGCCGTGACGCGGATGGGAACCGGCGCGGCGGCGGCGCAATTGAAGCATCCGCTGGGCGGCAAGACCGGTACGACGAACGATTTTACAGACGCGTGGTTCATCGGATTCTCTCCTTCGGTGACGTGCGGGACGTGGATCGGGTTCGACGACCGGCGATCGCTGGGCGAGAAGGAGACGGGTGCAAGGGCGGCTCTGCCGATGTGGATGGACTTCATGCGCGCGGCCATCGCCAACAAGCCTACCGAGGCGTTCCCGGAGGGCAACGCTCCGATGAAGGAGTTGGAAGTGCCGCTGACTCCGCCGCCGAACTCGCCGGTGGTGAAGGAGATTCCGAAGGCTCCGGCGGAGGCTGATCCGGATGCGGAGCCTGAAGGCGATGCTGCGCCGAAGGCTGTGCCTTCGCCGCCGCCCGCCCCGACCGGCGGAACGCCGCAATAGGGGTTGGTGTTTTCTGGCATCAGTTTGCAGCGTTGCACCCTCCCCCCGTACTTAAGTCCTAAAGTACACATCTTCTAAAGATGTTAGGTTTGGACCGGTCCGCGTTTGGTCTAGACCACGGATTAAAATGCAAAGGCCCAGCCGCAGAGCTGAGCCTCTTCTTTTCTCTATTTACTATTAAAAGGATAGCAGGTTGAGCATAACTCCCATGCCAACTATTTTTGCGGAGCCGGGAGGAGGCAAGTAATTGTTGTGGAAGGGCTTGTTGCGATGAAATATTTATTGCGCTGAGCGGAAGGCCTTGACAAGATTTTTCGAATCAGCTAGTGCGCAGCTCCAGGAGGTCCCAGCGGTTGCCATAGAGGTCCTCAAACACGGCAACCGTGCCATAGCTTTCGTGCCGCGGCTCTTCGCAGAAATGGACGCCCTTTGCCTGCATTGCGTGAAAAGAAGCCCAGAAATCCTCTGTGTGGAGGAATAGAAAGACGCGACCGCCAGTCTGGTTGCCGATTCGACTTGCCTGCTCTGGGTTGGCAGCTGCTGCGAGCAGCAGACGGGTCTCCGTCGATCCCGGGGGCGCGATCAGGAGCCAGCGTTTGCCATCCGGCAAAGGAGTGTCGTCGACGAGGTCGAAGCCCAGCTTGTCGCAGTACCAGGCCTTGGCTTCGTCGTAATCCCTGACCACAAGAGCCACGGATCCTATGTGTTGGCGCATGAAGTCCTCATTCGAATTCCAGTGACCGGACGTTGCAGAGGGTGAAGTAGCGGCGGGCCTGGGTGACGTCGCGGGCGATCTGGTCGCGGAGGGCCTGGGTAGTGGGAAAGGGGCGCTCGGCGCGGAGGCGGCGGAGGAAGGTGAGGCGGAGGGGTGTTTGCTCGGTGAGTTCGATTGGGTGGAAGTTGAGCAAATGGGATTCGACGGCGAAGGAGTCGGAGCCAAAGGTGGGGCGGTTGCCGACGTTAGTAACGGACTCGAAGAGTTCGGCGTTCAGGCCGCTACCAATGGCCAGGGTAGTGATGTAGACGCCATTGGCGGGCAGGAGTTCGGCGTAGGGCGCGAGGTTGATGGTGGGGACGGCGTAGCGGGTACCGTATCCGCGGCCGGAGGCGGGCGTGCTGTCGATGGAGAAGGGGCGGCCGAGGAGCGCACGGGCGTGGCTGACGTCGCCCCCGGTGAGCAGCTTGCGGATGCGGCTGGAGGAGACGGGGAAGCCGCGAACGCTGCGCGGGGCGTAGACGGTGACGGAGAAGCCGAGTTCGCGGCCGAGGGATTCGAGGCCGTCGATGCCTGCCTCGGCGTGGTAGCCGAAGCGGAAGTTTTCGCCCTCGTGGACCTCGGTGGCGTGGACGGCGTTGACCAGGATTTCCGTCGCGAAGTCTCGCGGGTGCATGTGACGGAGTGCGTCGGTGAAGGGGAGGATGAGGGTGGCGTCGATGCCAGTGGCGGTGAGGAGTTCGAGCTTACGGTGGAGCGGGGTGATGAGGGGGAAGGGCGTTTCGGGGCGGAGGATCCGGGCGGGGTGGGGGTCGAAGGTGATAGCGAGGGATTGTCCGCCGAGGAAGCGGGCGCGTTCGATGACTTCGGCGATCACTCCCTGATGGCCGAGGTGCACTCCGTCGAAGTTGCCAATGGTGGCGACTACGGGGGTGTGCGCGGTGGGGAGGTCGGCGAGTTGGCGGTAGATGTTCAATGTTGTCAGTTGTCAGTTGTCAGTTGTCAGTTGCTAGTTGCTAGTTGCTAGGGCAAAGTGAGTTGGCAATAGAGGATCAGGTTTGGCTTGCGGTGTAGCTTGGTGGCGCTCCGGGCAAAATACGGGGGTTCTTCGCTGCGCTCAGAATGACAACTTTGAAAAATCAGAATGACAACTTTGAAAAGTTAGGGCGATGATTTGGGTTCGAGTGATGATGTTTGCGGGGTGATGTCGAAGGTGAGTTGGAGGCCGTCGTAGGCGAGGCGGATGTGGGGTGGGAGGATCGCGTCGGTGGCGGCGTGGTCGATGTCGTGGGACATGTGGGTGAAGAAGGCTCGGCGGGGATTGAGGCGCTCGACTAGTTTGATGGAGTTGTCGAGGGTGGAGTGGGTGGGGTGAGGTTCGCGGCGGAGGGCGTCGAGGATGAGGACGTCCAGGCCAGTGAGGAGCGGAAGGCTCTCTGCGGGGATGTCGCTGAGATCGGTGAGGTAGGCGGCCGAGCCGAAGCGGTATCCGGTGATGGTCTGGCTGCCGTGGGTGACGGGAACGCGCTGGAAGCGGGCACCGAAGAGGGGGACCTCCGCGCCGGGGGTCGAGGCCAGGCGGTGGAGGGTGACGCGGGCGCTTGTTGGGTAGCGATCCTGAGTGCGGAAGGTGTAGTCGAAAATGCGCTCGATGGTAGTGGCTGTGGGGTCGTCGGCGTAGAGGGGAAGATCGCCGGGCGGGTGGAAGCTGAGGGGGCGGAGGTCGTCCATGCCGAGGACGTGGTCAGCGTGCCCGTGGGTGTAGAGGACGGCGTCGACGCGGCGGATGCCCTCGCGGATAGCCTGGGCGTGGAAGTCGGGGCCGGTGTCGATGACGACGTTGTGGGTGTCCCAAGAGACGAGTACGGAGGGGCGGGTGCGGCGGTTGCGGGGGTCGCCGTCAGGTGAGACAGCAGAGGTGCAGACGGCACAGGTGCACCCGAGCGTGGGGACGCCCATTGAGGTGCCGGTGCCGAGGAATGTTAATGTTGCTTGCAATGGCCTAAATGGTGGTGCTGCCGTGGAGTTTTAGGGTCCGAGCAAAATGCGGAGATTCTTCGCTGCGCTCAGAATGACAACGTTTGTTGTTTGGTTGGAGTGAAGTTTAGCGGACGATACTGGGGCGGCCCGGTGTGCCTGATCCGGGAGCGCCTGGAGGTGGCTGGCGGTTGGCGGCGGAGCGGGCGAGGGCCTGAGTGACTTCGAGGAAGCCCATGCGGACCTCGAAGAGGGCGTTCTCCATGAGTTGGGACTCGGCCGGGGTGAGGTTGCCTTTGGTTTTCTCGGCTAGGATGGCGAGCATGTCGATGCTCTGACGGGCGCCCATGAGGTCGATTTTGGGCTGCTGGCCTTCCTGTGTGGTGCCGCCGAGCTGCATGATGGTGGTCATGTAGATGGACTGGACGATCTGCTCGAAGCTCATCTCGGGCGGGCCCTCCATCCCGGGATTTGCGGCGCGGACGGCGGTGTCGAGACGGTCGGCGGTCTGCTGGTAGGCGGCGTTGGCCTGCTCCATCTCGGCGGCGGTGGGCGGTGGCGGGAGATCCGGTTCCCGGGGCGGCTGTACTGCAGCGGAGGCGGGCGGCGGAGGCGCTTCGGGTTGGGTTGAGGCAGCATTGGGAGACTTGAATTCGAGCGGCGGCTCGGATGTGTGGGCGGCGACGGGCGGGGTGGGCGACTCGCGCTCGGGCGATGGATCGGCATCGGGGCGAGGGGTTCCGTCGAGGGTAAATTTGCGGCGATCGGTCACGACGAACGGCTTGTTCTGTTCAGGCATAGTCACACTCTCTCATTTACTTAGATGTCAGATTCTACGGGGTTGACCCGGATTCAGGAGATTGGCCAGGGCAGCGCGATCGGGGTGGCGGCGCCTCCGGGATACTCCAGGGTGAGTTTGCGGTCGAGAGCTTCGCGGCGGACGTAGCCGAGGGCGAGCTGGATGGTGCCGTAGGCGAGCGGGATAGCGGCGACGCTGGTGAGTTCGCCCGCCGGCTTGGCGTCGGCGAGTAGAGCGGTGCCAGCGGGTGGAAGCGAGCCGGTGAGCGAGAAGCCGGTGAAGGTGCGGTGGACGCTGCCGCGGGAGCGGATGCGCTCGACGATCTCCTGGCCGAGGTAGCAGCCTTTGGAGAAGTGCAGGGCGCGGGTTTGGGCGGTCTCCTGTGGGAGATCGTGGGCGGTGGCGGTGTTACGGATGTCAGTGCCGTAGCGGGGCGTGCCGGAGAGGATGCGGAGGTTGTCGAGGGCTTCGGGGGAGACGGGGATCGCTCCGGCGGCCAGAGCATCGGCCTGAATCGCGCTGACGGTCGCGGCGTCGGCCCAGAGTTCGATGCGGGGAACGATGGGGCTGTGGGCTTGGAGGATATCGACTGGTGCGGCGTTCCAAGTGGTGGATTGCAGTCGGAGGCCTGAGTCGGCGGCGATTGGGAGATTGAGTTTGCCCAGAATCGATGCGGCTTGCGGTCCGGCGATGAGGAGGCCTGCGCGGGAGTTGCCGATGTCGGCGAGCTCGACGTCGTCCATGATGATGAAGTGGTCGAGATGGGCCTGGAGCGTTTCGATCTGGTCGCGGCCGGTTTCGAGGAGGATGGAATCGGGCTGGGCGAAGGCGGTGAGGTCGCCCTGAATTCGGCCCTGGGCGTTGAGGACGAAGTTGTAGCAGCCGTCACCGGGGGCGAGATCCTGGATGGAGTTGGTGACCATGCCGTTGAGCCAGCGGACGCGGTCGCTGCCAGTGACGCTGAGCCAGCCGATGTCGTCGAGCGGGGCTATGGCAGCTCCGGTGAGCAGGGCGGAGAGCTGGGCGCTGATGCCGGCGACGGTGGGGATGCCGGCGGATTGGAGAGTGGTGGTCATATCGGAAGAGACCGGAAACTGCGTACACTGTTGATTATAGCGACCGAATACGGCGGTTGCGCGGAGGTCTGGGTGGGTTTGGTGTCGAGTCGAGTCAGGTTTCAAGAGGGTCACAGGCGGTTGCGTTCCACGGGTGGGGCGGTGCTGGGGACGATTGCGGTCGCGGTGATGTTCGTGTGCCAGGGATGGGGACAGGGCACTCCCGCGAAAGGGGCGGGGACGCCGCCCGCAACGCAGGGCGAGGCGGAGCACAAGCCGATTACCAAGGAGCAGGCGAAGGAACTGTTTCGATCGGTGGATGAGATTTTGTCGTTCGTGAGTGAAGACACGAAGTTGCCGATCAACCACAGCGTGAAGCGGAAGTTGATCACGCGGGATGAGGTGAACAAGTATCTGCGGGAGAAGTTTGAAGAGGATGAGGGAGCGAAGCGGCTGGCGCGGTCCGAGATTGTGCTGAAGAAGTTTGGGCTGCTCGATCGCGACTTCCGCCTGAAGCAGTTCCTGATTTCGCTGCTTACGGAACAGGTGGCGGGATTTTATGACAACAAGACGAAGACGGTGAATCTGCTGGACTGGATCGAGCCGGATGAGCAGAAGCCGGTGCTGGCGCATGAGTTGACCCATGCGCTGCAGGATCAGCGGATCGACCTGACGAAATGGTCGGCGGTGGGCGCGGATGATATTGCGAAGAATGTGGACGAGGACAATCACCACATCCAGACCGACGAGGCAGACACGGCGCGCGAGGCAGTCGCGGAGGGGCAGGCGATGGTGGTGTTTCTCGACTACACGCTACGGCCTACGGGCAAGACGTTGCAGAATTCGCCGGACATGATGGCGCGGTTAAAGGATACGGTGTCGGATACCAGCGGGTCACCGATTCTGGCGCGGGCGCCGCTTCTGCTACAGAAGTCACTGCTGTTTCCGTACAGCGAGGGGCTGAGTTTTGAGGACGCGATCCTGGTGAAGGCGGGGAAAGATGCTGCGTTTTCGACGGTGCTGGCGACTCCTCCGAATTCGACGTTTGAGATCATGAACCCCGCGGCGTATATGGCTCACACGCCGGTGCCGGTGTTGCGGCTTCCGGACATTCATCCGCTGATTGACGCGGAGTACACGCCGTATGACGTGGGCGTGATGGGCGAGTTTGATGTGCAGATTCTGACGGAGCTTTTTGGCGGAGAGCAGATTGCCGCGGCGCTGACTCCGGAGTGGCGGGGCGGGATTTACTATGCGGCGCAACGCAGGTCGGCGATGACGGGTGAGGCGAAGGCATCGACTGCTTCGATCGGGTTGTTCTATGAGTCGAAATGGAAGAATGAGGATTCGGCGCGATCGTTTCTGCGAGTGTATGCGGGGGAGTTGCCGCGAAAATACTCTGGCCTGACGCGGCGCTTGAAGGACGAAGTCGGCGAGGGCGAGCAGGTTTACACGACGAATGAAGGGGATGTCCTGTTGTCGATCTCGGGCACGAGCGTGTTCATTAGTGAGGGATTTCCGGTGCAGCTTGCGCGCAAACTTCGCGACAGCATTGTGAGCGTTCAGTCGGATGCGCCGCTGCAGGTTGCGGGTTCAACGGGGAGCGGAGGAGTTGAAGGGCTCGGCGATCCTGGGGTTGACCTGGTACGGCTGCTCTCATCGGCGGGAGTGATGAAGGCGGCGATTCACGGGAAAGCGGCGCCTGCGAACGATATACTTTGGTAAAGCGATGGCTGCGATGCGAAACCGGATTGGCGTGCGGGCGCGCGATCGATTGAGGAGCGAAGGAATTTGCAGACGGCAGAGATTGGGATCATCGGAGGCAGCGGCCTGTATGCCATGCCAGGACTTACGGGTGTGCGCGAACACCGCGTGGAGACGCCATTTGGCGAGCCTTCGGATGCGTTCATTGTGGGGGAACTGGAGGGGCGCAAGGTCGCGTTTCTGGCGCGACATGGGCGTGGGCATAAGCTGCTTCCGAGCGAACTGAACTTCCGGGCGAATATCTTCGCGATGAAGATGCTGGGGGTGGAGCGGATTCTGTCGGTGTCGGCGGTGGGCTCGCTGAAGGAAGAACACAAGCCGACGGATTTCGTGATTCCGGACCAGTTCATCGACCGGACATTTGCCCGGGTTGGAACTTTCTTTGGCGACGGGATTGTCGCGCATGTGGGATTTGGCGATCCGATTTGTTCGACGGTGGCTGCGGCATTCGCGAAGGCCTGCGCGGAGGTTGGCGTCGCAGGCAAGCAGGGCGGCACGTATGTGTGCATGGAGGGGCCGCAGTTCTCGACGCGCGCGGAGTCGAATCTGTACCGGAGCTGGGGCGCGGATGTGATCGG
>DASWCA010000229.1:0-7576 GCA_036390355.1 Acidobacteriaceae bacterium | reverse complement strand
GGAAGCCAGGGCTACATCAACATGGTGGCCAACCCGGTGCCACGTCGCGATGACGCCAAGAAGCTTGTCTACTGGGACGTCGATATCGACGAGGGCAAACAGTTCTACGTCTCGCGGATCGAGTTCTCGGGCAACACCGTCACGCGCGACAAGGTTATCCGCCGCGAACTGATCATGGAAGAAGGCCAGGTATACAGCAGTGAGCGCTGGGACCTCTCCATCCTGCGGCTGAACCAGCTCGGCTACTTCGACACGTTGAAGACGGAAGACGACACCGAGACCCGCCAGAATGCGGACACCGGCACCGTCGACCTGCTGCTGAGACTGAAGGAGAAGGGCAAGAACTCCATCGGCGTCAACGGCGGCATCAGCGGACTTTCAGGCACGTTCATTGGGCTCAATTACGAGACCAACAACTTTCTGGGACTGGGCGAGACGCTGTCGGCAACCGCGAACATCGGCGATCTGTCGCGCAATCTGAGCTTCGGATTCAACGAGCCGTATCTGCGCAACAAGCCCATCTCGCTGGGCGTACAGGTCACCTCCAGCAAGACCGATTACAACCCGGTGAAGGCGTACGGAATTACGAATGGCGCCAGCGCCAATGTCTCCAACGCCGAGCAGTCGCTGCTGACCAACTACAACAACTCCACCACCGGGTTCACGATTTATGCCAGCGAGCCGCTGAAGCATCTCTGGGCCGGCCGCGGAGTGTCGCGCATCGGCCTCAGCTATTCGCTCTCGCGCAACACCGTCACCACGTTCAACGACAACACGCGCAATATCTTCCAGTCGCTCGCGTTCCGCTCCGGCGTTGCCGGGCCGAACCAGCTCAACGGCATCATCACGTCGTCGATCTCACCAAGCTTCACCTACTCCGGCCTGGACCGCGCGGTTGGGCCGCACTCCGGCCGCGACTTCAACGTCTCCGTGCAGATCGCAGGCGCGGGCGGCAACGTGAAGTACGTTTCGCCGGTTGCCAGCTTCCGCCAGTTCTATCCGATGAAGGGTCTGAGGATCAATCGCGAGGGCCGGAATGTGCTTGGCATGCGCGTGCAATTCGCGCACGTGTCCGGATTTGGCGGCGAAGTCGCGCCGCCCACCAACCGCATCTACGGCGGCGGCGAATCCGATATTCGTGGCTTCGACATCCGCGCCGCTTCGCCCTACACATTTGTTCCGACCAAGGTGCAGTTCAATCTCACCAACCCGGACGGAACCACGGTCCCGCGCGATCCGACCAACCCAAGCCTGGGGAACATTCAGATCCCGCTACCCGTCTATCGGCTGGTCGCGATCGGCGGCGACACCCAGCTCACGTCGAACGTGGAATACCGCATCCCTATCATCAACCAGGTGACGTTCGCGATCTTTACCGACTTTGGCGTGACCGGAAACCTGCAGCCGGGGCAACTGCGGCAGAGCGTTGGCGGCGCATCGCTGCTGGCGAGCCCGCTGTATGGCTGCCCGACATTCGTCAATGGCGCGTGCTACGGCGGCAAGGAGATTCCGGGATTCTCGCCGATTCAGCTCAGCTCGGTGCCATTCACCAACTTCGTGCCCCGCATGTCGAGCGGCGCGGAACTTCAGGTGATCCTGCCGATCGTCAATGCGCCGTTCCGGCTCTACTACGCATATAACCCGCTGCGACTCTACCGCGACGTTCCGCAGAAGCTGGCGGTGGATAACAATACGTTCCGCAGCCTGTTCCCCGACTCGGACGCCGGGCGGTTCAGCTACCAGGAAGCGCTCCAGCTGTATGGGCCGTCGTACCAGCTTCGTGAGCCGAGGAAGACGTTTAGGCTGACGGTGAGCACGACGTTCTAAAGGCAGGTTCGAGGTTCGAGGTACCAGGTTCGAGGGAAAAGGCAGAGCGAACCGTTGTGATCGAAACAGAAAAAGGCTGCCGATAGCGGGCAGCCTTTTCCCTTGCGGTGGAACTCGTCGAACCTCGAACCATATTGATTGCTCAGCGGATCGAATGAAGCGCCCGCGCTCCGTGGACGACGGCATCCGTAACTAAACGAAGATCGAAGGTTGCCAGTTGTCCGCCGTGTGCTCCGGCGAGCGCCAGGAGGTAGCTGTCTGTCACTTGCGCGGAATCCAGAAGGCGACTGCAGTCGACCTTTCTTGCGTCAAGCAGCGAGATGTCTTCGGGCCAGAATTCGTGGCTCGGCAGCGCACATAATGCTGTCAGCAACACTGCAACCACTGCGGGAGTTCCGGGAGAGTTCGGATAGCGGGCGTGCCCGACAATCCGCAAGACTCCGTTCTGAGTGATCGGGCAGGTTGCCCAGGCTCGTTTCCCTATTGCCTCGAACCACTCGTGGGCACGGTCATGCTGGACGTGCGCCGGATCCATTAAGGCGATGAGGACATTGATATCGAGCAGGAACCGCGTCAAGGCAATTCCTCGCGCAACTGGCGCACAAGTTCCGATGTCACTCTCGCGGTACCCGCGCGCACAGGCAGCAGCGGCACTCCGTTTCGAATCCGGCGGTCGGATTCGACCGGATTCAAGGCCTGCCTGGCCAGAGAGGAGACGACTTCGCCAACCGTCTTCCCTTGCATTGCGGCAAGTTCCCGGGCGGCGCTTAAAACATCGTCATCGAGTGCCAGCGTGGTCCGCATATCCGAACCCTCCTGCATCAAACATCATACATTAGATGCAGAGCCCATAACAGCCTTCATTTCTGCCGTGGAATTTTTTGCGACTAATACATTCGCTGGTAGGTGCGCGAGATGCGGTCGTGCCAGGTCAGGCGGTCTTCGTCGAGCGCGGCCCACGCGAATCCCATGCCCAGCGGGCACGCCGACAGGAGCACCGCGAGCAGGCGCCGCCGCACCGCCGACCGGGTCGGGTTCTCGTCGTCGAAGGTGCAGAGTGCAATGCGGGCGCAGCGCATTCCCGGCGTAGCCTGCGAGAACGAGAAGAACAGCGCCTGGTAGAGCAGAGAGAGAAATGCCGCGGCCAGCACGCATGCACCTGCGATCGCGCCGGGCTGGAGTCCGGTCTGGTTCGTAAGCGCATCCGCTGTCCCGCGCAGCGCGACAGGCAGCGTCATGCCCGCGTGCAAGCTGAGGGAGTGGCCCGACGCCATGGCGAATGCGGCCGCAAACCCAACCAGCGCGGCGAAAACAATCGCGGCATTGATCGCGGCGGCCATCGTGCGCCGGCCGATCGAAGCAGCCTGCGGAAACGGGACGCTCGACCCATACGCTTGCCCGGCCGGCTCGCCGATGCCCGGTTCAGTGGCGGCGGCGCGTTGTTCAGGCGCGGGGCCGAGCGGCGTGTCCAGCCAGATCGAGGTCCATTGCGGCATGTCCGCGGCGGCCGCGTCCGGCTCGGTCGAGATCTGCGCCACGTCCACTTCGAAGATGCGCAACTGGCCGTCTCCGGCGGCGATGTCTGCCTCATCGCGCAGCGGGCCCTCGGCGTAGCGTGGCCGGGCTTTGCGCGATGCCACCAACTGGCGTGGAAATTCGATCAGGTTGGCGGGAAGCGGCACGGGCGGACCGGCGGGCTCTTCGAACACTGGCGCTTGCCGGAACGCGATCTCTTCATCGAGCGCGAGCGCCTCGGCTTCGTTTCGTTCGGGGCGCTGGCCGGCACTCCATGCGTTGAACGCCGGGAGCGAGACTCCTACACGCGACGCTCTCGCGGCATCTTCATACGGCCGCACCGTAAAGCCGTCGGCGCACGGGCCAGCCGCAGTCGATGATTGCGGAGACGCGACACTTGCGGAAGGCGGAGTTTTGGCGGTTGCGCGTTTTGGCGTGGAGGTCCGCCCATTGCCACCGCGTTCCTGCACTCCTTCTGGGGCTGCCGAACCCTCCGGCTCGGGCCACAGACTCAGTTCCTCTGGTGCTTCCGGTGCTCGTCCGGGGGAAGGAGCGGCGTGGACCTGATCCTCGTGCCCGGCGACGCGCGACAGGTTGCCCTCGTCCACCTGCGGGATCTCGCGCTCATCCGCGTGGACCGCGTGCTCTTCGAATGCTTCCAGCAATCTCTGTTGAGCGGCGGCGACTGCCTGCGCGTTGAGCGCGGCAACTTCGGCGGCGGCGCGCGCCTGCTGCGTGGCCCGTTCGGCTTCGGCTGCCAGAAATGCGCGATAGCTCTGTGAGTGGGCATAGCGCTCGGCAACCGCGGCAGCGATCTGGGCGGAGCGGGCGTTGGCGGAACGCGACGGCTGAGACGGTATCCGCGCATGCTCGACCTGGACATGGCCGCGGCGGCTGCGATGCGCAGCCAGGCGCTCGGCGACCTGGAGGCGGAGCGCCTCGGACGACGCAGGGCGCGCGGCGGCGGAGGTGTCGGCGGCAACTTCGGCGGAGGCCAGTTCGGATGTGGTGTCCAGCAGTGCGGAGCCCATTTTGCTCAAAACTCAAACTCACTTCCGTGAAATCGTCTAACCTCAAAGAGTGGTGCGTGTGACAAAAACAAACGCCTTGCAGATTGCGATCGCAGCTTCCAACTCAGCGCTTTGCGTGGTGTCCTCGAGTGGCGCCGGTTGCCCGCGAGGCCGCCGATTTACCGCCGCGAACGTTCTGCGGAGCGTCTTCTTCTCCATAAGTATCACGGTGCTGTTCGCAAATCATCCGCATCTCGCGGCGCAAGAGGTGACGACTGTGGCACCTCTGCCGGGTGGCGTCGCAAATGCGGTTCCGGACGCGCTTCCGGATGCTCCGGGCATGGTGCGATATCCGGACGCTACGCCCGTTCCAAGCGCCGACCGGAGCACGCCCATCCACATTGAGTCCGACACGCAGTCGAAGTCGGGAACCACAGCAGTTCTCGATGGCCATGCGGTCATCACCTACAAGGACCGCATCCTGCAGGCCGACCACATCGAATACGACAGCGACTCCGGCGATATCACCATGACGGGCCACGTCCAGGTCACCGAGGGCGAGAACGACGTCACCATCGACGCAAGTCACGGGACCGTCAATATCCATACGCAGACGGGCGCGTTCTACGACGTGTCGGGTTCGATGGGACTGAAGCGCAAGAGTGGCGCGACGATCGAGAAGGGCCGAGTCGTCTACGCCAACAACAATCCGTTCCTGTTCACCGGCAAGTCGATGATCAAGACTGGCCCGCGCCAGTACGAGGTCTTCGGAGGCACCGTCACGTCGTGCCAGTTGCCGCGCCCCGACTGGCTGCTTTCGGCCGGGAAATTCAGCATCGACGGGGTACACGCGCACGCAAGCAATACCATCTTCCACCTGGCCGGACTTCCGCTGCTGTGGCTTCCTTACGCGACTCATCCGCTCAACGCAACGAATCGCCAGACCGGCATCCTGATCCCCGAGATAGGATTCAACTCCGCGAGCAAGGGCAGCACGGCCGGCGAGCAGCTCTATTGGGCCATCAACCGCAGCACCGATCTGACTGTGGGGACGATTTACTATTCGGCGCGTGGCTGGGAGCAGACTGCAAGCTTCCGCTATCGCGGGCTCGGGCAGGACTTCATCAAGTCCCGCTACAGCGGACTGCAGGACCGCGGATACACGCCCAGCGGCGGCAACTATATCAATCAGAGCGGCACCGATGTGCTCTTTTCTTCGCGGCGCGATCTGGACGGCGACTCCTCCTCCACACACGGCGATGCCAAGCCCAGCCAGACCAGGATCGTGGCCGATGTCGAGTACCTCAGCTCGTTTCAATACCGCGAGGCGTTCTCCTCGAACTTCAACCAGGCCGTATCCAGCGATGTGGTTTCGACTGTCTACGCGACGCACGAGTGGAACGGCATGGCCGCGGCACTGGAAGGCGACCGCTACCAGGGTGAGAAGCGGGTGCAAAGCCAGACACGCGTAGGGGGAGTGCTGCAGGTTCTGCCCGAGCAGCAGGTACACATCTTCCACGCGCCCGCGCTGGAGTTCACGACCACCGACCATCGCCTGGGGTCGACCGGGCTGGAGTGGAACCTGGACAGCTCGGTCGCGGCGTTGAAGCGTTCCCAGCCGACGTTTGCCACCAGCGGCATGGTGGAGCGCGTGGATCTGCATCCCGAGGTCGCGTACCCGCTCGGAATTGGCGGATGGCGCGTGCGGCCGTCCATCGCGGGGCGGGAGACTTTCTACAGCCGAAGTCGGTTCGCAGCGGTACCGGGTGTGGGAGGGCCTCCCGTCGAGAATACTGCTACGCTGAACCGCGCCAATGTCGAGGTGCAGGTGGACATCCGCCCCCCCGTGCTGGAACGGACCTTCGATTCAGGGTTCGTGAGAAAGCTGCTGCGCCACGACGTCAGGCACACCATCGAGCCGGAGTTCAATTACCGGTTCGTGAGCGGCATCGGGAATTTCCAGAACGTGCTGCGGTTCGATACTATCGACGTTGCCAGCGACACCAACGAGATGGAATATGGCATCACACAGCGGCTATTCCTGCGCCGGCGCTCTGACAAGCCGTGCCGCGCAGCCGATTCCGACGCAGACGCGACCGAGCTGCTCGACTCTGCGGGCAAGGATTCCGACTCCGAGGCGGACCCTGGCCTGGCGACCGGCCAGGCGGCAGGCCAAAGCGATGCCGCCGACCCGGTATGCGGCAATCGCGAGTGGATCAGTTGGCGGGTAGCGCAGAAATACTTCTTCGACACGACCTTTGGCGGGGCTGTCGCTCTCAATGGCCCCCGCAGCATTCTGCAGACGACGCTCGACTTCTCGGGCATCGCGTTTCTCACCGGGCCGCGCAATATTTCACCTGTCACGTCGCAACTGCGCGTGCGCACCTCGGAGAAGAGCGACGTCGAGTGGGATTTCGATTTCGATACCTGTTCCGCGCCCAACCTTACCGGCCTAACCGTCAACGCCAGGCCCTGCGAAAAGAAGTTCACCGCGAACAATGTCTTCGTGGATGTGCATCAGGGCGATCAGGCTCGCTTGCCGCTGCGGGGTGGAATCAGCTATGCCCGGCTGAATGCTCCGGCGCGGTCGTATGTGGATGGCGTTCTCTCGTCGGTTGCGGACTTCAACCAGATGCGCGTGATGTTCGGCTTCGGCAAGTCCACCCGCGCGGGGCCGAGCGCGGCGGCGTACGCCGGCCTCGATCTCGACCTGGGAACGGTACAGTATGGCGCGGTGCAGACCTCGTACAACTGGAACTGCTGCGGAATCAGCGTGGAGTACCGGAAGTACGAGCTGGGGACGGCGCGCAACGATAACGGTTACAAGTTCAATTTCACGCTGGCTAATATCGGTAGCGCGGGCAATCTTCGCCACGCGGATCAGATATTCTAGGAGGGCGTCGTTCGGAATGAAGAACAGGTCACCTGACCAGAACCGGGTAACTGGCCTGCGATACTATGGCCGGGAGAATCGTATGAGACCGTCGCAGGCGTTGCACATTCACAGGGAAGAGATTCGCCGCATCGTAGAATCGAGGCGCGCCCGCAATCCCCGTGTCTTCGGCTCGGTTGTCCATGGAGACGATACCGAGGAGAGCGACCTCGATATTCTGGTAGATCCCACTCCGGAAACGTCCATCTTCGACATCGGGGAGATTCGGTACCAGATACGGACACTCCTCGGGGTGCCGGTCGATGTGCTTACGCCTCGTGCGTTGCACGTG
>DASWCA010000228.1:0-4926 GCA_036390355.1 Acidobacteriaceae bacterium | reverse complement strand
AACGGCCCGTTCGGCCCAAAGAACTGGGCAAACCCCGGAGGCAATTCCTGCATGCCTCCCTGTTGCGAAATCTCGTCTTCCGATTCGCGCGAAGTGACCTGCACGTTCACCACGGCAGGCGCTACATGCGAAGTCACGGACTCCATCGCGCGGTCCAGCGCAGTCAGAGCCGCTACACTGTTGTCGTCAATCGACGGCGGAACTCCCGCCGCGCGGCTCGAACTCTCGTGGAACACCAGGCTCACGGCTAACGCTCCCGTCAGCACCAACCCTGCACCCACACTCAACGGTTTTCTTGCCATCGCTTTCGCTCCTTCAACTAAATGATTAGTTACTTTGGACATCTGAATACACCTCCACTGCTGTTTGCTTACAAACTCAAAGTTGGAAAACCAGCCATCCGCCCCGCACCGGAACAGCCGCGTACGGATGTCCTGAATTCGGTTGCGGCTGATTCGATTGCGTCTGGTCTGCTGAACCCCGCCCTCTGCCAACCGCAGTGGACCTGCTCACCATCGTCAGCACCATGCGCGATCCATCTGCGCTCTCCCACGAACTCACTTCGACCGACTGCACCACATCGGTCCCCGGATCGCGCAGGACGGCGTCCAGTCCGGCGTCTTTGTCTCCAGCTTGAATCGCCGCCGTCTTCGTCGCGAAATCAGCGTTCGTACCGGAGAAAGCAGCCTTCGCGCCGGAAGCAGCTCCGGGCCTGAATCCCGGCGACGTGCCTTTCCTGTTGCTCACACCTCTGCCCGCCACTCGCGAAACATTGTGCCGGTTAGCGGGACTCTTCGCCACCAGCGTCTGTGCCGTAAACGCACGGCTCGCACTATCCGGCCGCCACATCACAGCCTTGTACCCGCTACCGGGTGCCCCATTCAGGGCGGTTTCATCGCCATGGGTGGGGATGGCCGCAATCCCGCTGGCCGGTGCGGCAAACCCAACCACCTGCGGACAACGCTCCAGCCCGGTTGCCACCACCGCAAGTCCGAGCACCGCTCCGCCCAGCACCAGACGCGCATGCAGCGGCTTCATCGGTTCACCCCGCCGCAGAATCCTTCCAACGCGCCGCGACAGTTCCGACTCACGCCCCAGCGCGCCCAAAGCCAGCACAATCCCGCGCCGATTCATCCGATGCTCCGCCAGCGTTGCCAGGCATGCCGCATACGCCTTCGGAGAATCCGTCGCGCCCAGCACCCGCTCGTCCACGGCCAGCTCGCGCTCGAAGCACAGCCGCCGCTCTACCCATGCCAGCGCGGGATTCAGCGGGAACAACACCAGCGCGATCTTCTGCAGCAGGTTCATCCAGTCATCCGCGCGCCCCAGGTGCCCCGTCTCGTGCAGCACAATCTGTTGCAACTCCGAGGGCGTCAACTTCTCCAGCAGCCACGTAGGGATCAAAATCTTCGGCGAAAAAAAGCCAATCACTGTAGGCCGGTCCACCTCATCCGACGTGCAGATCTGCGCCCGCCTCAACAGCCCGGGTGCCCCATCCATGGCAGTCTCACCGCCATGGGTGGGATGTAAACCGCTCGTCCCGCCAACCTCCACCGGCACCGCCCGCGCCCACAACGCCCGCACCCGGAACGCCGCAACCACCAGCGTCCCTGCTCGTACCAGCGACGCAACCAGCCACACCGCCGCAATCGCCAGGCTCCAGCGCTCGTCCAGCATCAACCACGCGCCGTGTCCGGGCCGTACAACACCGGCCGCGTGCGGCCACACCGCGATCAACGGCAGCGCCGCGACCACCAGAAACACTCCAAACCAGATCGCAAACCGCACCGCTGCCGGCGTCTTTGGCAGCAGCCGCAACCCAAGCCCTGCCCCCCCGGCGAGCAAGACTCCCTGCCAGATCGCCGCCACCAGCGAACTGGTCGCAACCCGCGACAACTCGGCCGCCATCATTCCACCACCCCCGTGACTCCGGGCGCCCCATTCATAGCGGCACCATCGCGATGAGTGGGTTCCGCGTCGTCCGTAGCTTTGGCAATCGCCTCTTTCAACCTCTTCAACTCCTCCGGATCGATCTCATCGTCGCCGAGCAGCGAGAGCAGCAGCCGCTCGCGCGAGTTGCCGAAGAACCGCTGCATCATGTGACGAATCTCCGACCGGCTCGCCTCATGCTCTTCGACGCACGGACTGTAGACGAAGGCGCGCCCCTCCTGCCGGTGGCGCACATATCCCTTCTGTTCCAGAATGCGGATGGTCGTCAAAACCGACGTGTACGCCAGCGCCTCACCCTCCGGCATGGCCGCCACCAGGTCGCTCACAGCCGACTCGCCTCGCGCCCACAACATCTTCATCAGTCTCAGCTCGGCTTCGGTCAGTGTGATCGACTTCCTCGGTGGCATCCGGTCGAATCTCCCTGCCCACTCGGGGCGTATATCTTCAGACGATCAACTAAAGGATTAGTTACCAGTTCCGACCGAAATTTGCAACAGGAACACTGCGAACCGGGTGACTCCATACCCCGAGCCTGGCCGTGGCATAGACCGGTCCAGACTTAACTTATTTGGATCGAAGACCTTCGGACTCTTGTGCGGGGCTACCCCTATCGCGCTGGTGCCGAGCACTCGACCGCGCGCACATCGCCGGTATCGGTAACCGCAGGTAGTGTCCAGACCCAGCCGCGGGAGTCCTGCCACACCGCGTCCCAGCGCGTGGCGACAAGGTAGTTCACCCCGAGCGCGCCGCACTCCTCCCGAGCCTGCGCCGCGGACAGCATCGCCCCGGACAATTTGTCCGCCGAAAACAGCGCAGCCACGCCCCGCTCAACCCCGGCGCACCGGGCAGGATCGCCGCCAAACGCCGCCGCGCATCCCGGCATCGCGGTCGCCGTCTGCCTGCCCGCGTGCATCACCTGCGCGTAGCGGAGGAATTCGCTCGGCTGCGCGGTGTTGAACTGGATCACCGCATCCTTCGCGATGCGCTGGTCCATCGCCTCGAACCCGCGGCGAAGCGCCATGGTTCGCTCCGCCAGCCCGCGTTCATCAGGCCGTCCGAGCTTCTCTTCCATGGGAAGATAAATTCGCAGTCCGACGGCCTGGTACACGGTTCCTGCGAGCCCGATCCAGAGCATCGCCTGCATTGCAGTGCGCATGGCTCTGCTCGGCGGGCCGAATGTGCCTTCGCGCCAGAGCACCGCAAGCAGCAGCAGAAAGAATTGAGCGATCAGCATAGAACGCCAGCCGAAATCGTTGTTGTCGATCACCGTCGAACGGAGGCAAGTCGTAACCACGAGCGCCGCAGCCACAAGGAAGAGTGAGGTCCGCGCCGGTTCGTCCAGCTTCGACCGCCCTAGTGCCCGGACCGCGATTACAAGAACCAGTCCAAAGAACCCGAGTTCGATAAAGTATCCCGGAAGCAGGAGAAACAGTCGCAGCGGCAAGCGCACGATCGGGCCGGTCACCGGATGCAGGCGCGTGAAGTCTCCGAACCCCGTAATGCCGTCGATGTCGATCATTCTCCGGAAGCCAAATCGCAGAAGATGCGAGGCATCGCTCGCAATCGACCCGTCAGCGACGGGAGCCTCGGAGACGCTGGCCCACGTCGAAAGCGCCGTCGTTCGCGCCGAACGCGTAGCACGAAGCTCATGCAGATATGGCAGCAGCGCCAGCACAGCGACCAGGCCTGCGCCGAGCAGAATAGGCACCCGTTCCCGCGATTCGGTCGCCCACGCCAGTGCCCACAGCATCCACGCGAGCAGCACCAGGGCGAACGCCAGAGGTACCCACGTCGACAGCCCGAAAGCACTGGCAAACGAAACACCTGCGATCACGCCGCACAAACACCGCTGGGTTACAGTCAGGCCCTTCGACATCCACACCAGCAGAAACCCGAACAGGCAGCAGACGAGTCCGGCAACGTGATGAGGAACCCAGATGACCGAATCCACCCACGATGTGACCTGGTCGCTCGACCACCACTCCATGTCCGGATCGGTCGGCATGCGCAGTATCGCCTTCACAATTGCGGGAAGAATGTCGAGCCCCGTCACGGCCAGCAGAGCAAGCGCCAGCACGTATCGCGGCAAGCGTCTTCCGTTCGAACGGAAGGGATTTTCTCCAGCAAGACCGGTGCCGAGAAAGTGTCTGCAGTAGAGCGACAGAACGGCCGCAAGGCCAAGCCCGGACCAGGCCACGCTGGCGATCATTGCCTGTCGCGCCGTAGTTCCTCCAAGCCGCGCAGCCACCGCCGTAAGGACGTACCAGAAGTAGTAGTACCGCATCGGCGTGGCGTGTCCCGGCCAGAACAGCGGGTTTGCCGGAGGAACACCGGTGCGCATGACAGCATCCACAAACGCCGTGCGCAACGCATGATCGAACACGGTGACGCTGAGATAAAGGCGGTCTCCGACGCCAACATCGATTAATGCCGCCACGACGAAGAGCGCCCATGCAGCCCCGATTGCCGCTCCCAGGAACGGCCAGCGGATTGCGTTTCCGCGTTCCCGCCGCAGGATGTCCAGCGCTGCTATCGCCAGAAATGCGACCCCGCAGAGACTCGCCAGCCGGCACACAGCGCTTAGCGATGCGTATTTGCCAAGTTCCACCGCAACGATTGGCACCACGCCGAACGAGAGCGTTATTCCCCAGGCAAGCCGCTCCTCAAACGGCCGCTTTCGAAATCCGAGAAAATTGCATGCCCATGCCAGGCAATATCCGGGCGCGAGCAACACCGGCGCGAAAGCTGCCATGCCTCGCAAGCAGCCGAGGATGTCTCCTCGCGTCAACGCATTTCCAATCAACCGGGTCGAACCTCCGCAGACCAATTAGAGCATTTCGCGGAAACTGATCGCCCGCAAACTTATAATCGACGTGTGACCGCCGACGCTACTCAACTCCGCATGCCTTCCGGGCAGACCCTGCTCTTCGACGCAGACGATACGTTGTGGGAGAACAACGTCTACTTCGAGCGCGC
>DASWCA010000227.1:0-6667 GCA_036390355.1 Acidobacteriaceae bacterium | reverse complement strand
AAACCACACATGCCTGAGCAGCCGCGCTCTGAGCGCAGGACGCAGAACCGCGTCGCGGCGCTATTCACGGACGCGGCGCGGGCCGGTAACCTTGGCTACCATCATCTCGGCGACTGGAGCAAGCGGGAGGGCAATCGGCCGATCGAGACGGCGCTGCTACGAGAGAACCTGAAGAAG
The DNA here is from genome assembly GCA_036390355.1 of Acidobacteriaceae bacterium. Lineage (GTDB taxonomy): Bacteria > Acidobacteriota > Terriglobia > Terriglobales > Acidobacteriaceae > Edaphobacter. The sequence continues at coordinate 6,490 of DASWCA010000227.1, read as the reverse complement.
CGCGGCTATTCGGATGCGCACGTCTCGGCCACGCTGCAGAAGCTGGAGACGGCGGCGGACGCTACCGGAATCACGCTCTATCAGGCTAATCTCCGCATCTATCAGCTTTTGCGCTATGGCGTGCCTGTGCAGGTCGCGGCCGGCCAAGCGCACGAGACGGTGCATCTCGTGGACTGGGCTCACCCGGAGAAGAACGACTTCGCGCTCACCGAGGAGGTCACGCTCAAAGGCGGCTACGAGCGGCGGCCGGACATTGTGCTGTACCTGAACGGTATCGCCATTGCACTCATCGAGCTCAAACGCAGCTCGGTGGAGATCGCCGACGGTGTGCGTCAGCTCATCACCAACCAGGAAGAGATTTTCAACAAGGGCTTCTTCAGCACCGTGCAGTTCCTGCTCGCAGGGAACGATGCCCAAGGCCTGCGCTACGGCACCATCGGAACGCCCGAGCAATTCTTTGTCGAGTGGAAGGACGAAGCGCCGCCTGAGGGCGCGCCGGTCCCGGGCGCCTTGCTCGATCGGCCTCTCGCTCAGCTGTGCGGCAAGGAGCGACTGCTCGATCTGATCCGCAACTGCGCCATCTTCGACGCGGGCCGCAAGAAGATCCCGAGACCGCACCAGTACTTCGGCTTAAAGGCCGCGCAGGCGCGCATCGCGAAGCGCGAAGGCGGCGTCATTTGGCACACGCAGGGGAGCGGCAAGAGCATCCTCATGGTGTTGATCGCCAAGTGGCTGCTGGAGCACGATCCCGAGGCGCGTATCCTCGTCGTGACCGACCGCGACGAGCTGGACAAGCAGATCGAGGGCGTGATGAAGAACGCGGGGGTGATCGGCGCCGATTCGCCTTCGCCGCGCATCACGTCGCGGGCGGAGTTCGTGCAGAAGCTTAGCGCGGCCATGCCTCGCCTTTTGTGCGCGCTGGTCCACAAGTTCGACCCGGCCGACCTGGACGGCCCGCCGCCGCCCGTGCAGGGGCGCTTCTACGTGTTCGTGGACGAGTGCCACCGCACCCAGGGCGGTGACATGAACCGGCAGATGAAGCGCTGGCTGGAGGGCGCGATCTTTGTCGGGTTCACGGGCACGCCGCTCTTGCGCAAAGACAAGAAGATGACGCGGGACGTGTTCGGCACTTACATCCACACGTACAAGTTCCACCAGGGCGTCGCCGACGGCGTCATTCTCGATCTGAAGTACCAGGCCCGCGATGTGGCGCAGCGGCTCACCTCGCAGAAAGCGATCGACGCCTGGTTCGAACAGAAGACAAAGGGCCTCAACAACTTTCAGAAGGCAGTCCTGCGCAGGCGCTGGGCGACTTTCGAGGAGCTGACGAGCGCCGAGGGCCGCAAGCGCGAAATCATCGCCAACATCATCGGGGACTTCGCTCTCCAGCCCCGGCTCAACAACGACCGCGGCACGGCAATCCTGGTGGCGGCGTCCATCTACGATGCCTGCCACTACTACCGCCTGTTCCAGAACACGAGCTTCGGTCCCTACTGCGGCATCGTCACCTCCTACGAGCCGAACCACAACGCCATCTCTCGCGAGCCGCCCAATAGCGACGAGCGCTACAAGTTCGACACCTACACGAAGCATGTCCTGAAGCCCGGCCAGACCACCAAGCAGTACGAGGACGAGGCGAGGCGCCGCTTCATCGAAGAGCCGGCGAACATGAAGCTCCTGATCGTGGTGAGCAAGCTGCTCACCGGCTTCGACGCACCGAGCTGTACCTATATCTACCTGGACAACGAGCTGCGCGACCACAACCTGTTCCAGGCGATCTGCCGGACGAACCGGCTCGACGGCGACGACAAAGTCTACGGCCATATCGTCGATTTCAAGGAACTGTTCGGCGAGGTCCAGGAGGCGATCGCGGTCTACAACTCCGACGAGTTGGACACCGACCAGGGAGGCGGGGGCGACAACAACGTCCATCTCAAGGACTGGCTTGCCGAGGGTAAGAAGCAGCTCGATCTTGCCCGGGAGGCTCTGCGATATCTGTGTGAAACCGTTGCCCTTGCCGCGCGAGGTCGAGCAGTACCTGCACTATTTCTGTGGAGATGCCGCGAATCCCAACGCCCTGAACGAAACCGAGGCTCTGCGCGTGTCGTTCTACAAGGCGGCGGCCACGTTCGTCCGCGCCTTCACCGCGATCGCCCAGGATTTGACCGCGGCTGGGTACTCGGATGCGGAAGCGGTGGCGTTGCGCAAGGAGGCCGAGTTCTATGCCGATATCCGAGCGGCGATCAAGAGGCACTCGGGCGAGGAACTGGACATCAAGCCCTACGAGGCTGACATGCGCCACCTCCTCAACACCTATATCCAGGCCGATCCGGCGGCCGACCTAGCCGAGCTCGCCAACGTACCTCTGACGGAGCTCATCATCGAGACCGGGATCCACGACGCCATCGCCCGCAAGCTCAATGAGAAAGGCAAGCTCTCGCGCAACGCGATAGCGGAAGGGATCATCAACAACGTCCGCAAGACGATCATCCGCGACCAGCTCACCGACCCGCGCTTCTACGACCAGATGTCGAAGCTGCTCGACGACCTGATCAAGCAGAGCCGGGCCGATACGGCGGCGTACGAGGAATTCCTGCGCAAGGCCGAGGCGCTGGTAAGGAAGCTGGCGGCGAATCAGCCCCAAGACGGTGTCCCAGCCGCGCTGCACGGCAAGAGGGAAGCGGCCGTGATCTTCAACAATCTGCCGCTGATTCTCGCTCAGGCCCGCGGCGCGGTTCCCGGTGCGGCTCAACCCAACACCAACTACGGAGATCTCGCCGAATTGGCCTTGAAGATCGACCGAGTGATGCGCGAGCGGGCGCCCGCCGGCTGGAAGGGCGACCAGGCGCGCGAGGCGCAGGTTCTGAATGCGCTTTTCCCGCTGCTCGACCGGAACCGCGAGGCCACCCTCGCGCTCTTCGAACTCGTCAAGAACCAGCCGGGTTACTGATGGCGGAGACGATCCAGCTGGGCCAAATCGCCATCGCGGTGAAGCGAAAGGACATCAAGCACGTCTACTTGTCCGTCCACCCGCCTTCCGGCCGCGTGACCCTGGTCGCACCGAAGGGCACGCGTCCAGAGGTGGCGCGCGCCTACGCCATCTCCCGGCTCGGCTGGATTCGCAACCAGCAATACAGATTCCGGGAGCAGGCCCGCGAGTCCAGCCGTCAGTACGTAGAGCGCGAGAGCCACTATCTCTGGGGACGGCGCTACCTACTCTCCGTAAGGGAGGAGGACGCAAAGCCCTCGATAAAGCTGGGGCATCGCCGCATTACGCTTACCGTGCGTCCCGGCGCGGGTCGGACGAAGCGCGAGGCAGCCATGCATGAATGGCATAAATCACTACTGCACAAGGCGGTGCCCGAACTGATCCGAAAATGGGAATTGAGGCTGGGCGTCAAAGTGGCCGGCTATTTCCTTCAGCGCATGAAGACGAAATGGGGTGGCTGCAATCATAGGGCGCGAAACATCCGCCTCAATACCGAACTCGTGAAGAAGCCAAAGGACCTACTCGAGTATGTGGTGATCCACGAAATGGTTCATCTGATCGCGCCCACCCATAGCGAGCAGTTTCTGGCGCTGATAGGTAGGCACTATCCTTCATGGCGCGAAGCGAGGGCGGAGCTGAACGAGCTCCCGCTGGGCGCGGCGGTATGGAACGAATAGGACGCCAGGCGCTGTGACGCGCAAGTACGGCTCCTCCGGACAAGCAGGAGAAGGCGAGGCAGACGGTTCTGGAGCAGGCGGAGGTATTGAGCTCCGAGTGGGTAGTTATCTAGAGATCGTTCTGAAAACGTACTAACTATGTCGTATCCAATCCTGTCCGTCCGCTCTGAAGAGATTGTCGACGTCGAACAGTTGGGTAGCAAGCCGAAGTTCTGGTTTCGGCAGGATGACCAGCTCTGGCTTTTCAAGGAGGCTCGGGCAAATACCGGAGAGGACTGGGCGGAAAAGGTGGCTGCGGAGATTGCCAAGCTCGTTGGAATGCCTGCTGCCCGGGTGGAATTGGCTGAATACGAAGGCAAGCGAGGATGCGCCTCCCTCAATTTCGTTAATGTGGACGCTGGTGAGGTTTTGATGCACGGCAACGAATTGCTTGCGGGTCAGGTTCTAGGCTATGACAAGCACAAACGACAGCATCAGACAGATCACACCCTGCAGAACATTGAATCGACGATCCGCAAGATTTTCCCGGAAGACAAAGGTGTAGGTCTTTTGCGTCAACTCGCGACCTATGCAACCCTTGATGCGCTTATCGGCAACACGGACCGCCACCATGAAAACTGGGGGTTACTGTTCTCGCTCGAACTCGCAGCGAAACGCTCCAGCGTGATCGTCGCGCCCAGCTTCGATCATGCCTCTTCACTTGGACGGGAATTGACGGACGCCCACCGCGAGGAAATGCTACGTGCTGGTCGGATCGGTCGGTACATAGAGCGTGCTCACGGAGGTATCTACATCGAATCAAGTGATCGACATGGCGCCAACCCACTTGATCTGATACGATTGGGCTGCCTGCGGTTTCCGGATTATTTTCTGAATGGCCGCGAGCGCTTCCTAGGGCTGAACTTAGATGCGGTGGAGACGGTCATAAGCGACGTTCCCGAAGACCGCATGTCCAAAACGGCGCGCCAGTTTGCGCTAGAAATGGTCCGTATTTCCTCAGATAGACTTAGGCGACTCCCTGTATGAGAACCCTGTACGTTGCGTGGCAGGCACCGAGCCCGGTCCGAGCTTGGTTCCCAATCGGTCAGTTGGAGGCCGAGCCAAGAAAACCGGTATACGTATTCAGGTACACAAAGGGTGCCTTACGCGCGCATAAAGAAACCGGATTCGAGCCTTTGCCAGCTTTTCCCCGCTTCCGGCAGCGTTACGAATCGGGCGAGCTTTTTCCCCTGTTTCAGAATCGAGTCCTGGGTTCAAAACGGAAGGACTTTGCTGAATATCTGCGCTGGCTCGACCTTGATCGGAATGCAGATCCGATCGAAATCTTGGCGCGGACTGGTGGCGAACGCCAGACGGACAATTTAGAAGTGTTTCCGCGGCTACAAAAGGACAAGGAGGGCACGTTTTCGTGCCGATTTTTCCTGCATGGACTGAGGTATGTATCTGATGCAGCACGCGAGCGTGCTGCGTTGCTAAAGCCGCGAGAAGAGTTGCAAGTCGCTGTTGAACTCAATAACCCGGCTACCGGCTACGCAGTACAACTTCAAAGCCAAGACTGTCACATGCTTGGGTGGGCGCCTCGTTATTTGGTTGCTGACCTAGTAAATGCGGCCTCGGACAAGATCTCTGCGGTGATTATTAGATTCAACAATGATTCAGCGCCGTCTGCACGTCGAATCTTGGTCGAATTAAAGGGCCACTTGCCGCCCGGAAAAACTCCTATGAACGGGCCAGATTTCAAGCCACTTCCGTCGACTTAGACAGGGCCCGCAATTCCGTATTGTCGGGCGGACATCCATTGCTGCAGAGCTCTCCAAACCCCTCCTCCGAAACCACCGTCCCCCATCCCAGCGAAGGCCTGGTCACGCTGACCCACGTGATCTACGCGCTGCACGCGTTCAGCGCAATCACCGGCTTGCTGAGCTCGGCGCTGATCGTCACGGCCTTCCTCACCGGCTGGCCGTCGATCATCGCGGTGATTCTGAATTACGCGAAGCGCGCGGAGGTGCGCGGGACCTGGCTCGATTCGCATTTCGGCTGGCAGATCCGCACGTTCTGGTACGCGCTCGTGTGGCTGCTCGCGGGCGGGGTGGCGTTCTTCACGCTGGTCGGGATTCCGGTCGCGCTGGTGGTGTGGATTCTGACGGGCCTGTGGGTGCTGTACCGCATCGCGCGCGGCTGGATGACGCTTTCGGCGGAGAAGCCGATGCCGCAGCAGCTATAGCAGTCCCAGGCTTCGGAAGCGCAGGTACAGCTCGCGGCAGGCCCAGGCGTCGGTGGCGGCGTAGGCGAGTCTAGCGCCGCGGAGAGCTGCGGCGCGGCCCAGTTGGAGGTGCGGGTGCCTTTGGGGATGCGGAAGCCGAGGAAGATCCCGGCGAGGTTGCGCACCGCGATGCGGGGGATGCTGCGGGCCGCCGTCAAGGTAGAATGCGACTCCAAACGAGCCTTCGAGGCGGAATCCTTCGAGGACAGTGCCATGAAGTTCACCCGCATTACGGTCAATCCCAAGCAGATGGACGGTGTGCCGTGCATCCGCGGACTGCGCATTCCCGTCGCCACGGTGGTCGGGTTGATAGCGGATGGCATGACCCAGGCGCAGATCCTCAAGGCCTATCCGGACCTGGAGGCCGCCGATATCAATGAAGCCCTGCAATACGGCGCCGAGGCGGTCAGAGAGCGCGAGCTGCCCCTGACCGTGCGGTAGAATCCTCCTGGCCGAAGGCTTGTGCCAGGCGCAATTCCGGAGCTGACGATGAGATTCGATCGAATCACCTTCGACCCGAAAATAATGGGCGGGCGCGCCTGCATCCGCGGAATGCGCATT
>DASWCA010000226.1:0-5422 GCA_036390355.1 Acidobacteriaceae bacterium | reverse complement strand
TCGGATGCGTTCAGCGACGAGAAGCGATTCACCATGCGCGCCTACGGTGCGCAACTCACGGACGTCTTAAGCAACAACAGGAGCATCACCGAGCAGCTCATCAAGAACATGATCGCGACGGCCGCTGAGATCAAGTCGCCGGCCCGCGCACTGGTACTGCGATCAACTTAACAATCGCGATGGCGAGGCAGGCTATCATCCTCTGGGCGAAGAGATGTGGGAGCAGACCGGGGGGCGACTGGACGCGCTTGTTCAGGCCGTGGGCACCGCGCATTCTATCCACGGCACGGCACACGCGCTGCGACGTCACAATCCTAATCTGCACGTCACGGCAGTGGAGCCGGCGGAATCGGCGGTGCTCTCAGGGAAGCCTCCTGGCTCGCACAAGATAGAGGGGATCGGAATTGGCTTTATCCCGCCGCTCTGGCGGCGAGATGAGGTGACTGAAATCGTCACGGTGTCCACCGAGGACGCCAAGGCGATGGCGCGGCGGCTCGCGCGCGAAGAAGCCATTTTCGCCGGGACTTCGACTGGTGCCAACATTGTCGCGGCGCTGCAGGTGGCAAAGCGGCTCGGTGAGGGCGCGACCGTGGCCACGATCATCGTCGATTCGGGGCTGCGCTATGTCAGCACCGACGTGTTTCGAACCGGAAACACGCGCCTGAAGCTGACGGCGCCCGTCGTCTGTGGTAGATTTCATTTGTGATCATTGCAGCTCGACGCCGCGGCTTGGGCGCAATCCGTTAGGCGGCCCCCCGACACGCCGTGATAACTCGCCGCATCTGCGCATTTGCAATCCTTGCGCTCCTCCTGATTGCAGTCGGCAGTTTGGGTGCCCAGACGTCGTCTTGGCAACCATCCCCAGGACATAGGCAAATGCCGATATGGCCAGGGGCAGTCCCTGATGCGCGGCCGGCTTCGGACAGCGAATCGATAGCGACGGCGCCAAACCTAGTCGCCGGCAAGCCATGGGTGTACGTGCGCAAGGTTTCGCGACCCACGCTGACGGTCTATTCGCCACCGGGAAACAACACCGGCGCCGCGATCGTCGTGTTCCCCGGCGGCGGTTATCAGATTCTCGCGATCGATCTCGAAGGTACCGAAGTCTGCGACTGGCTGACGTCCAAGGGGATCACGTGTGTGCTGTTGAAGTACCGCGTGCCGCGTTCGGGGCCGTCGTGGGATCCCAGCTGCAAGTGCAACATCAATCCGAAACCGCAGACGGCGTTGGAAGATGCGCAGCGGACGGTAGGACTCGTCCGTTTTCACGCCGCTGACTGGCATGTCGATCCGCACAAGATTGGAGTTCTCGGGTTTTCCGCGGGTGGGCATCTCGTGGCAGCGATCAGCACGCAGTTTCAGCAGCGGCTGTACGCCGCCGTGGATGCCGCCGACACGGAAAGCTGCCGTCCGGATTTCGCGGTGGCGCTGTATCCAGGACATCTCTGGATTCCCGAAAGCGGTCAATTCGGGTTCAATCCGGACATTCACGTCACGCGCAACACGCCGCCCACGTTTTTGCTCCAGGCCGAGACGGACAGCGTCGACAACGTCAACCAGTCGCTGGTGTACTACATCGCGCTGAAGGACGCTGGCGTCCCTACGGAGATGCATCTGTATGCCGACGGCGGGCACGCCTTTGGGCTGCGGCGCACCAAGGATCCCATCACCGCATGGCCTCAGCTCGTCGAGAAGTGGCTGAGGACCATCGGGATGATTTCGGAGTGAGCGCTCGCGACTCCAGCTACGAACCGACGTCGATGCTTGGCAACGGCGCGTGGTCATAAAGTGTAGCGCCGCAGCTTATGCACATAACGTTAGGCGGCTTCCGCGCCGATGAACTGGCTATATGACTTGGCACAACCGTTTGTTTGGCATCCGGCTCGCGCCTTCGCCCTCCTTGAGCTCGAAGCCTGGCGCGAGCGGGCGAACATTCGGGTCGACTTGCTCGTCACATGGCCAGCGCTGTGTCTGCTTACGGTCGGCTGTCTGTCCGTGACAGTCAGACGGATTCTCACGCGCCGGGTGCAAAGGCGTGGGGAAGCAGCCTAACAAGTGCTTGAAGCTGGCGTCGCCGGTCTTCAAAGGAGGCGTTATGTTCGTGATTGCTGAAGTGGTGCGCCGCAGCTTAAGCGCGATTCGTTAGGCTGCTACGACCTTCCAAGAGCAGGGAGGCCATGCCTTCACTTTTCGACCCCAAGAGCCGAGCTGCCATCCTCGACCGGATCGGCCGCTTGGCACCGGATCGCAAGCCGCTCTGGGGGCGCTTCACGGCGCCAGAGATGGTCTGCCATGTGAGCTGCGATCTGCGGCAAAGTCTCGGGGAACTGGAGACCGCGCCGCCCTCTGGCCCCCTGCGCCATGCGCCACTCAACTGGCTGGCGATCCACGTCATCCCTTGGCCGAAAGGGAAGGGACGGAGCCCGCCCGAGTTTCTCGCCACGTGCCCAACGACCTGGCAAGCAGACGTCAGTCGCTTACGCGCCTTGATTGACCGCTTTGCTGGTCGGGGACCGGCGGCGCCGTGGCCACCGAGTCGTGTCTTCGGCCGCATTTCCGGGCGAAGCTGGGGCGTGATGCTGCACAAGCATCTTGATCATCATCTCCGCCAGTTCGGGGTGTGATCCCACCGCAGCTGCGTCACCAGCCTAACAAGCGCTTGATGCTGCTGGGGCGGTGATCGCGTTAGGGGAATCGGAGTGTTGGCGCGCCGGCGCCCAGGAACTGTCGTTCAACAGCAGTCGCGCCGGTGGACGAATCGCCCGCAGTCAAGCGCGATCCGTTAGGCCGACCCGGCACGGCAGGTTGACTCACACCACATTTGGGGAGACTACACCATGAGACGCTTCTTGCCTTTCGCGGTCGCTCTGGGCATGCTCATGCCCCCTCTGGCCTCTGCTCAACGGACAGGGGACATCGATGCGATCAACCGGCTCATCGACCGGTACGGGACGCTTGAGGACGCTATGGATATGAATGGACAGGCGCAGCTGATGAGCGCCGATCGGGTGTGGATCGCGCAGGGCGCGGGGCGCCGCACGGACCAGGCGACGAACATGCGGATCCAGCAGGCTGCGTTCGATCAGCTCAAGAAGAGACTTCCGGGCGTTCAGACGTTCACGGAGGATCGCGATCGGCTCGTCAAGTTCTATGGCAACGGGTCCGTCGCTGTCGCAAGCTTCTTCCGCTACACAACCACAATTGTGCCACCGACTACTCCGCCTGATGTCGCGAAGGAGTTCGGCCCGCTGCCTGCTGTCGCTATTACGCTGGTGCTCGAGAAGCGTGACGGCGACTGGAAGATTGTTCACACACACGTAGCGGACCTCGCTCCACCAGCACGCAACTGAACTGCTGTTTGTTTTTACGGCCGACTTCCCGGGTCGGCCCAACAAGCGCTCGACGCTGTCGGGCGGCGCTCGCTGCCTATGGGAAGGTGGCCGCCGGGCGTGCTGCCGTGACGCCCGGTGCCTTCTTGTCTCTGTCCCCCAACCACAATAGGCCATCGAGGATCAGCTGATCCTGAATGGTGTTGGTCAGGGTATATGACAACGTCTTGTTCGTAGCACCGTACTTGTGCTCATAGTCAATGTCATTGTGACCCATGTTGAGGTAGATCATCTTGTAGTTCTTGTTTGTCCACACCACGGGATAGTACCCACCGTGCCAGATCTCGTGCGGCTTTGGCCCGGTGCCCAGCGGAAAGCTGGTTGAGTCTATGGAAAGCAGAATGTCGATGTCAGGATTCTGTCTCAGATCTCTTTCCCATCGGTACCACTCATTGGGCGAGGACCTGAAAGTCTCGGGCAGGTGGTACGTCGCCGGATGCTTGCGGTCTGCGACACGGAGAATGGCCGACGTAGGCCTCCACGTGTTACTGAGGTATGATCCTGACCCGAGAAACGTATTGTGGTACCAGTTCCAGTTGGCGGGATACGCTGAAGGTGTCAAAGCAAAACCGGAAAAGTGAAAGCCCATCCAGGCTCCGCCATGCTCCATGTACGCTTGGAACGCAGCTCGTTGTGCGGGGTCTTCAGGACGCGTATCCAGAAACACCACGACCTGATACGCCGAAAGAAAGCCAGCATTCAGATTGTGCCAATTGGATGTGGTGTCAAAGCTGAAACTGTACTTCGCCGCCATCTCCGGAAACCATCGCCCGGCTTCATGGACAAAGCTGATATGTGCCGGATCCTGTTTGGCGGTAAAGAACGCGATCACCCTGAACGCTGGCTTGCCGTCACCGGGGCCCGAACAGCAATACATGAGGGCGGCAATGCTCAATGCCTTGAGGAGAGTCAAGCTAATGTCCGGTCCGCTTCCGCATGATGGCCCTCGCCGGCGCCCCCTCGTGCCCTCGGACCTTGAGCGGTAGCACGATCACATCGTAGTCACCCGCTTGCACCGGGCGCAGGTCCAGCCCCTCCACGATGGGAATGCCGCGCCCCAGCAGAATCTGGTGTGTCCGCGGCGCCGGAGCGCCGAATTGCTCCGCCGAGATGTAGTCCACGCCGACCAGCAAGACTCCGGCGTCCGCGAGGAGCTGCGCCGCGTCCGGGGCGATGTACGCGAAGTCTCTATGAAAGGCGGACGAGTCCATCCAGCCGCGCAGCGTGCCGCGCGTCCGGAAGAGCACGCGCTTCGCGCCCCTCCAGTCGTGCTTGTTCAGTTCGCCCGCGTCGATCGCGCGTACGCTGTCCGGGATATCGATCACCCGGGCGGCCCCGATCAGCGGGTCCAGGGGCACCTGGTCGATCGGCGCGCCATTGGCGACGAAATGCATCGGCGCGTCGATGTGCGTGCCGCTGTGCGCGCCCATGGAGTAGACCGAAAGCGTCAGCTTATCGCCCTTCCGCATATCCTTGAGAAAATCGAACTTGAGAGGCGCGTCACCCTCGTACACCGGAGTCGTCGCGGGATCGAGCGTCGCCGTCACATCGATCCACCCCTCAGCGCTCAGCTCGCGCGTCCCCTGATTGAGGGGAGAACATCCCACCACGAGGCTGAGCAACAGCGTGAAACCCAAACCCGCCACGCCGAGGATCGTCTCGGCGACGGTCCACGTCTTCAACGTCTGTTGGACGGCCATGTTGAAGAACTCCTTGATGAGGCGGACGAGCGTTCCCCGCCCCAACATGCTGACACTTTGAAGAAGAATCGAGATACACCCGCCCTGGACAGCGCGGCCAGCACGCGTCTGGCCGCTGCAGACCGCAGCGTAAGAGCATTCCGTTGGGCATCAACCCAGCGTACTTGCCTTCTCTATGGATCCGAAGAAACTGGCAGAAATCCAGCGCACCTATCGTGCACTACTGGACGTCAAGATCGCTGAGCTGCACGCCGAGGGACCCACCCGAGATTTGGATAATCCTCGATCAAGAGTTTAGGCGACGTGCTGTCGTTTGCGTCGCCCGGTGTCGAA
>DASWCA010000225.1:0-4722 GCA_036390355.1 Acidobacteriaceae bacterium | reverse complement strand
ATCTACCGTCGGTGTTATACGCGCGCTGAATGATATTTTTGCGAAGACGAAATGCAATCGAAGCGACGAAAGGGAGTGATTGAGTGTATCCGTCTGAGTAACGCACCCTGTTGTACCGCGGGATTTAGTGGTGCACTTGATTCATGAGCGAAGTGGGAGTGGTGCGGAGGCGGCGTAGTCGGGCCGAGGCCGAGGCACTGGTTGCGGAATTTGAAGCGAGTGGATTGATGCGGGAGGCGTTTTGCCAGCAACGAGGCTTGGCCGTAGGAACGCTGGATAAATATCGTCGACGCGCGCACGCGGGGCGGCGATCGAGTGGCGGGCCCATGCTTCCAGTGGAAGTAGTGTGGTCCACTGCGCAAAACCCAACCGGCGATACCGGGCGGGATGGTGTTCTGGTGGTTGAGCTGCGAAGCGGACGCCGGATCGAAGTGCGTCGTGGATTCGATGCAGGAACGTTGGAGCGCCTATTGACCGTATTGGACAGGGCGTAGGCGGTGTTCGGGTTTGGACCGGCGACGCGGATTTATGTCGCTGCCGGAGCGACGGACATGCGGAAGAATTTCAACGGCCTCTACGGCCTGGTGCGCGATCATCTGAGCTGCGATCCGGAAAGCGGCCATGTTTTCCTCTTCACGAACGCGCGGCGCAACCGCCTGAAGCTTCTCGTATATGACGGAAGCGGGCTTTGGATATGTGCGAAGAAGTTAGACGGCGGCCGTTTTGGCTGGCCGGAAACCGACAGCACGGTTAACAAAATCGTGCTGCGTCATGAAGAGCTGACGCTTCTTCTGGGTGGTATCGATCTGAAGCAAACGAGTCGCCGGGCATGGTATCGCAAGGTCCGCGAAGCGGAATCAGATAAGTTACGAATCACAGCATAAACACTGCACGAAATGATTGCATGTGCTCAATGAGCGTGCTATGAAATAAGCATCGTGAGTGAGAGCGGTCAATCATCTGCGCAGTCCACTCCGAACTCTGGCTCTTCTCTTCACACCGATCTTCTCGAACAACTGAAAGCACAGCTGCCGGACTCGCTGTTCGCGGCGGTGAGCGGCAAGTTGAATGCTTATGCAAACGAACTGGAGTATTCGAAGCTGAAGATCCAGCTTCTCGAAGAGCGGCTGCGCTTACAGCGGATCGCCAAGTACGGTCCTGGCAGTGAGAAGTTAAGCAGCTTGCAACTGGAACTGTTGGAACAGGAACCTGGTGTCAGCAACACGGAAGTGACCGCCGAGAGCGAACGCGATGCGCTGCCTTCCGCTCCGGAAAAGAAGAAGAGACGCAAGCATCCTGGCCGCCAGACTCTGCCCGCCGATCTTCCCCGCGTGGAGCGAGTGATCGGCTGCACGCCGGAACAGTGCGTATGCGGAAGCTGCGGAGCCGAGACCAAGGTGATCGGCTACGAGGTCAGCGAAGTACTGGATGTGAAGCCGGCCGAGTACTTCGTGCAAGTGACCAAGCGCGAGAAGCGCGCCTGCAAGACATGTGAAGAGCAGGGCGTAGCCATGGCGCCGCTGCCGGTGCGGATCATCGCCAAAAGCCTGGTCTCGGACCGGATCATCATCGATACCATCGTCGGCAAATATGCCGACCACAATCCTCTCTATCGTCAGAGCGTGATCTTCCTGCGCGACGCCGGCATCGACATCAGCCGGGCTACGATGTGCGGCTGGGTGATGACTGTCGGAGAGATGCTGGCACCGGTGGTGGGAGCGATGCGGCGCGAGTTACTCGGCGGAAGTTACATCCAGGCCGATGAGACCACCGTCGATGTGCAGATGCACGATCGCCGCGGCAAGAACCACCAGGGTTATCTGTGGCAGTACGGCACGCCGGGCGGTGCGACGATCTTCGATTTTCGCATGGGCCGCGGGCGCGAAGGTCCAGCGCGTTTCCTAGGCAAGTTCGAGGGCATTCTACAAACCGACGGCTATGCGGCGTACGACCGTGGTGTGGGCGGCCCGAAGATGGTGCATGCGGCATGCTGGAGCCACTCGAGGCGACAGTTTGTCGACGCGATCAAGCTCAATAAGCTGGATGCCGACTCGATCAGAATCGTAGAGCTGATGGATAAACTGTTTGCCATCGACGCCCGAGCTCGCGACGAGAAGATGGATCACACCGCGCGTCATGCTCTGCGCCAGCAGGAGGCTCCGCCCCTGCTCGACAAAATCCACGCTCAGATCCTGGCGCTGAGTAAGAACGTGTTGCCGAAGAGCGCGGCAGGTGAGGCTTGCACCTACACGCTCAAGCTATGGAAGAAACTGACGTGCTTCCTCCAATATCCGGAACTGGAACTTAGCAACAACCTGGCGGAAAACTCCATGCGCGGCGTAGCCTTGGGTCGAAAAAACTGGATCCACATCGGCAGCCAACAGGCCGGACCGCGTGTGGCCGCGATCCTCTCCGTGGTTGAAAGCTGCCGCCGGCTCAGGATCCCTGTCCGCGACTACCTGAACGAGATCCTGCCCGGACTTGCCAACAGGTCCATTCAGCAGGTCGCCGATCTCTCACCCGCCGCATGGGCCGCAAGACACAATCCCGCTCACCTTTAAACTTCCCGGCCTCACCAAGTCAACCGTGTGTTTGGCCGTACGCATACGGTTGATCTTCCACGTTGCGGATGTGGATGCATTCTGGACGCATCTGAAGGAAGAAGGATTTGATCCGGAAATCCCACGGGACGCCTCGTGGGGCGAACGCTATTTCCACATGCTCGATCCGGATGGCCACGAGTTGTCGTTTGCTAAGCCACTGCAATGAGTTGGCGAAGAGATGTATCCAAAGGAGGAGTTGTATTGCGGCGTCTTTTGGGATTGTGCCTGGATCACGGGCAATCCGAACCTTACTCTCGTCAGTGTGGGCTGCTGCAGCCGTGCCCGCGTCTGTCTTGACCGCCGCTCGGAAACTCAAATATTCGTGGATCCTGCGGCGTTTGTCGGGACTGATCACGCAAGGCGAATCGGTGTCACTCCTGGGAGAGCAATACCTGTCTCCCTTCCGTTGCCGATCCCACCATCAGCTCACGCCACCCTTTGGCAGCCCGTTTACAATACCAGTGGCGGCCAACCCCGCCGGACCTCCTCCGACCCGGCTCGCCCCCGGAACACCCAAGGACCACCCATGCAGCAGCCCCTCCCCACCGGCGTCCCCACCCTCACCGCTCCCCGCTTCTATATCACCGGCCGCCAGCCGCTCCGCCCCGGAGCCATCCTGCTCGCTACCGTAGCCGCCGTCGCTGCGCTCTCCTCGGTCCTCTATGCCCTGGGTCACACCGGACATGCACATCTCACCTCCGGCAGCTCCGGCGCTGCCCGTTCCGCCAGCGCCACAACCGGAACCGCCTCGGCTGCCGACGAGAAAGATGATCCATCCCAGATCGACACCATCGTCCTCGGTGATCCCGCCGACGCTCCTGTGCCCGCCCGCCCGGGAGACCACGTCAGCCCCGTTCACCCCACCATCCTCGTTCACCTGCCCCGCTTCGGCGACCAGGTAGGCCTCATTCCCGACACCCCCGCCGGCCGTCTCCTCTACGGCTGGCTCGCCGCCTTCAACCAGGCAAGCTACCCCGCGCTTGGCAACGCTCTGCCCAATGTCGCGCTCGCCTCCGCGGCCGCTGCACAGATCGAGCTGCGGCGGCAGACCGCCGGCTTCAACCTGCTCTCTGCCAAAGAAGTCCAGCCCGGCGTCCTCGTCTTCCGACTCCGCGACCAGACCCCCGCGGCGATCGAGGCCCTCGGCACCCTCCAGGTGCGTCCGAACTCCAGCCCCGCCGCCATCGCGAGCTTCAGCCTCCGCGCCGTTCCCCCACTCCGCCAGGACGCCACCACGGGGGCTGCCACACTCTCGGCAGCCTCACCGCGATGAGTCGGCAATCGCACGCAAGCCCGACCCCTCAAACCGCCCGCCCGCGAGCTCACGCCCGGCGGTGGGTCAGTTTGAATTCATCGATTGAACTTTGCTGAAGGTGAGCTGCCAGCTGGCGCCATCGCTGACCGCAACGGCGTTTTTCCGGTACTAACTAGGTCTGTAGATCTAAGAGACTCACGTTCTTGACTCGACGCCGCAGAGCGAAGTGCCGGGAGCGGGACTAGTCCACTCTGGCCATCCTCATGGCCAACTGATGAAGATTTGCCTGCGCTCAATCATTCTCGAGTCATCCTCATCGTGTAGGCTTGGTGAAACCCACAGAAGTCATCCGGTCATAGCAGAAATCATTCAGGAGGCAGCTCCAATGCGTCTGGTGTTGTTGGGAATCGTTCTTGCAACAGGATCTCTGGCCGCACAATCCTCCGCGAAATCTGCCGATCTGATCTTGCGACACGGAATCATCCTCACTGTTGATGCTGAGGACCACGTCGCTGAGGCTTTGGCGATTCGGGATGGCCGGATCATCGCGGTGGGCACGGACGCACAGGTAAGTCACCTGGCTGGGCCTAAGACGAAGGTCGTCGATCTCGCCGGACAAACTGTAACGCCAGGTCTGATCGACACGCACGCTCACGTTCTGTCCAGTGGGGTTGATGAAATGCTGAAGGTGGATTTGACTCAGGTGACCACGCTGAGTGAATTGGCAGCCAAGGTAAAGGCCCGGGTGGACTCGACGCCAGCCGGAACCTGGGTGGAAGGATTTGGCTGGAACGAAGGCATTCTTGCGGAACATCGCGGCCCGACTCTGGGAGAGATCGATGCGATCTCAGGCGACCATCCGAT
>DASWCA010000224.1:0-4324 GCA_036390355.1 Acidobacteriaceae bacterium | reverse complement strand
CACTACATTCGTAGCGATGGCCGATCCGGCGTTGGTAACGCTGAATGTGTAGTTGAGTTGGGTGCCTGCGGTGACCGGGTTGGGAGCAGCCGTTTTAGTGATCGACAGATTAGCCGGATTGCACGTCGGGAAGCGGACAGCGGCGATGCGCGTCTGCTGGCTCGGCGCGCCCGGGGTGCCGGCGATGTACTCCGTGGTGTACCAGAACGAGCATCCATCCGCCGGATCGACGCGCATGGCGCTATAGTCGCCCCAGCGGTACTGGAGCCCTGCCGATGGCGGCGTACACGACGGGCACGGGGCAACATCGCCCGAGGCGCTGCCGTCGACTACATGAACCTCAGGCGTGGTCATCTCCCCGAGCGGGTCGGAGGCCAGCCTGCCGACGATGCGGACACCCGGATAAACGGTCGGATGCGGCGCAATGCCGTCGTTCGAGACGTTGTAGCCCAAAGCCATATTGCCGGCCTGATCCATCGCAATACTAGGCGTCCAGCGGTAAATGCTCGTCGTAGTCGTGGTGGTGCTGTCGGAGGGAGCGAATGTCCCCTGCTGATAGATCGTCCAGGACCCCGTGCCAACGGGGCTTCGGCGCAGTTCATACCAGCGAATGGCAGCTACATTCGATCCATCATTCAGGTTGACCACGTGGCTGAAGACGATCGTCTCGTGATCGCCAAAGTTGCGATATTGGATCGGGCCTCCCTGCCAGATAGACCCGCTGGTATCCAATAATGTCCCGGTTCCAGCCGTTGCATCCGCTGGCTGCTTGACGCAGTATTGGCTCAGGCCGGAGCCATTGCAGATGTCCGATCGGAAGGTAGCTGTGGTGAGGCTTTGCTTCGAACCAAACGTCGTGTTCGCCGGAACACCCCAGTCCGTGTGGAACTCGAATATCTCGATGCGCGGCGCTCCGTCGGAGTAGAGGTTGCCATCATAAGGACGCACAAAGAAATTGGGTGAACCCGCTGGCGGGGGCGGCCCAGTGAGGTCGCTGGGAATTGCGATGACATCATGACCGCTCGTGAATTCGGTACTCGGTCGCTGAAACGTCGCAGGGTTGCCGTTGAGCATGTTGGCGCGGTCGAAGACATACGCATCCAGTGCGCTCGAACCACCGTCATAACCCCTTTGGCTGATCATGTAGTAGCCGTCCGGCCAGACGCTGAGCTTGGGATAGTCGTTGTAATTGGGGAGTGTAAAGGTGTATGCATAAAAGCCGTCGGTGACGGGGTTCGGCCCTTTGGAAACCGCGATGCACTCCACTTGCAGGTTGGGTTGCGGCGGGGTTCCTGTTTCAACGGTCAAGTCCGCGAACTGGGTGATCACCCAGCGGTCGGCGAGAGAATCGTAACCGACGTATGGATCGCCGCGGCCTCGGATGTTGCATATATCGCCAGCCGGCCATAGCGTCTGCGGATCGGTGGGGCCAGCCAGGGAGACGCCTTTCTTATTAAATATCTGGAAGCTGAAGTTCACAATCGCAATGTAGTGGTTTGGCCCCACGGCGCCGTTGTCGTCGGGCGGGCCGTCACCGGGTTGGCCCGTGTCAAAGTTTGGGCTGGGAGTCGTAAATGCAGGCGGCGTCACACCGGGAGCCAGCGTGGCAGCATTCTTCCCCCCGCTGGTAGCCGGGTGCCAAAGCGGGTCAGGAGGTCCGATCGTTGGTCGTGGCCCTTCGATGAAGGTGCCAGGGATCGTCTTCCTGTCAGGCGCATGCAAGCTGCTCGGATTGGCTGGGGGCAGCTTCGACAGATCGCCATTAAAGACAAATGGGGTGACCGGGGGACTAACGTAGGCCGGAGCGCTGGCTGGAGCGCTGACTTGAGCGAAGCCCTGGCTTGCCGATGTAAGTACAACAGTGAGCGCCAAAAACGGCATTGCAAGACTCGCGAAGTTGATGAGTCGAGTAGTTCCTTTAACCACACTTACGTTTTGCATAACACGCTCCGACCGATGCTTGTTGAAGGATTCGAGTGGGCCGCCCAAAACCGGACAGTCCGAAGGACCGACTTTGCTCTGACAATTCCCGGACAATCGGCACATCTCTTCCCGTTCCCGTCTGTCACCAGACGAGGCGCGCAGTTCCATCTCCGGAGCATTCCTGAAGAGGAATATCCGCGACAGATACGTCATTTACTCAGTTGTCATTGTGGGAGGAGGGGACTGCTGACCTAATGGCATACGCTGTGCCACTTACTCAATCAGAATCATGGGAGGAACAGAGCCATGGTGCTGACTTGCGCGATGCAATAGTGCAATCTGATAGCCACAAAAATTTTGCGGGCAACACGAATGGAATCAGTACCGGATGGTGGATGGGATTCTGGGAGCCTGCAACTCCTTGCGGAGCCGAGTGGAGAATCGTTTCCTTTTCCACAGCGGTGTCGCGGACCAGTTGGGAGGGATTGCGCGGAGTCAACTGTTGCATTCGACTGATCGAGGCCCGCAATTCATGGCTGGGGCGGGCCTTCGAGCGATGGCTCGGCCAGCACTCCAAATTGTCCATCGGGCAGGCGGGTCAACGTAGGCGCGTAGGTGCCGAGATACTGACGCCTCCACCACAGCCCTTGCTCGCGCTTCTGCTCGGGCGTGCTGAACCAATATTGCCAAAGCACCGCGCGCATGTACTTTGGCGGCGCATCGGGGAACGGGTTGCCTGCAAACAGTCCGAGCACATCGCGGTCGCCCTCCAGCAGAAGCTCCTCCGTTCGCGGCACCATCGCATTCTGAGTCCACGGTCCAAGCGACGCGAACCACAGATTCCAGTCGAACCGAGGCTGATACGGCGCATAGATGCGCGGTCGCTCGCGCACGTCCTGCGGCTTGTATCGGAAAGGATACGCGGCCCAGTTCTGCCCGTCGTTGGAGCCCTGGAATTCGATCTCGTACCGGTGCGGCGTCATCACGGCAAACAGGCCGTAACTATTCGCAATGCGAAACGGATCGAGCAATGCGACCGGAGCGGCAGGCAGCGGGGCCTCCCGCCAGAACATCCGCACCAGTGGCACCGCGGTCGCATAGAAGATCCACGTCAGCGCGAACACACTCACCGCCAACCGCGCCGAAGCCAGCGGCCGCGCCGGGCGCTCGCCCGGTTCTCCAACGTCCGAATCCGCAGCCAACCCTCTGTGCTCTCTCTGTTCCTCTGTGTCCTCTGTGATTCGCTTTGGTCTCCACCGCGCCGGCACAAACTTTCCCAGAAACTCATCGTCCAGCAGAAGAAAAGCCAGCACCAGCACGAGGTAGTTCAGAAACGTGTAGTTTGCGGTCGCAATCACGCCAATCTGCCAGGCCGTCACTACGAAGACGCACACAATCCGCCAACGCCGCGGCAGAAAGGCCATCCACACCAGCACCAGTTCCATCGCAAGCGTAGCCCCCGCCGTCGCCTTGTGGAACCAGTTCGGAAGATGCTGCAGGTACCATCCGATCCACGTCGGCAGCGGCCCGTTCTGGTAGTACTCATACATTGCGGTCAGGTTGCGCCAGGTCGGGTCGCCGCTCTCCAGCTTGACCACGCCCGACTCAAAGTAAATCCGGAACCACTCCCACAGCAGCAGGAGAATCGCCGCGCGCAGCGGAGGCCGTCGCGCCCCCCAACCCGGCAACAATCCCGACGGCGCAAGAAACAGCGACAGAAAGCCCGCTTCCAGCAGCATCCCGTCCGACTGGTAGCCGGAGAAATCCTGCGCCGCGCCCACGAACGAAAGAAAGCACAGGAAGCATGCAAGCAGCATCGCTCGCGGCCAGATATTCGCAATCAGAAGGATCGACGCAATCAGCCCCACCCACATCAACCCCATCAGCATGTGGTCGCTGCTCGAAAACCACAGCAGCGTCGGCGCATACCAGAACCGCGTCACGCCCAGGTTGCGGCCGCCTTGCAGATACTCCGCCGCAGGCAGAATTCCGTGCGTTCCGATCAGACCGCGCACCTGAAACAGCAGCGCGAAGAACGCCGAAAAGTAGATCGCCCCCATCGCCCGCAGAAACACCCAGCGCGCAATCAGGTAGTTCCTCGCGCCATACTCCGAATCGAAGAGGTAGAGAAACAATTGCCTCGCCTTATCCATCGTTAGAGATTCGACTGCATTTCCACGTGCCGCGGTTGGATGCCAAATACGCCGGGGCAGGCCGATGGCCACCATCGTAAGACGGGAGCATTGACCGGCCAGTGCAGTGAGACAACAATGACGGTATGCTCCCGCTTGTCCTCGCTGCAATTGCTTTCCTGTTCATGCTGGTCGGCGCTGTCGTCTTCGTGATCTGCGTTCTCCTCCCCCCACTGCGCCGTTATGCGCTCAGCGCGGCACTCTGGTGC
>DASWCA010000223.1:0-6576 GCA_036390355.1 Acidobacteriaceae bacterium | reverse complement strand
CGAGGAAGGCGGCAGCCTCACCATCATCGCCACCGCGCTCGTCGACACCGGCTCGCGCATGGACGAAGTCATCTTCGAAGAGTTCAAGGGCACCGGCAACATGGAAGTCATCCTCGACCGCAAGCTCGTCGACAAGCGCGTCTTCCCGGCCATCGACATCCAGCGCAGCGGTACGCGTAAGGAAGAGCTGCTGATCCCCAAGGAAGACCTCCAGCGCACCTGGATCCTCCGCAGGGTCATCAACCCGCTCTCCCCGGTCGAAGCCATGGAACTCCTCACCGACAAGCTCGGCAAAACCCGCAACAATCAGGAGTTCCTCCACAACATGAGCTCCCTGTAAGGGCAGTTGTCAGTGCTCAGTTATCAGTTGTCAGTTTCTTGCAGTTGAACATTGCGCAGAGCGCGGCCGGCGACCCAGGACATCTTCCGCCGCAATCCGCGCAAACCAAAGGGACGCTGCCACAAAGGCCGCGTCCCTTTTGCCTTCTCTTTTCGTATGTCATTCTGAAGCGAAAGCGGGAGGAATCTGCTTTCGTCTTCTCTGACAACTGACAACTGACAACTGACAACTGACAACTGACAACCAGCAACCAGCAACCAGCAACCAGCAAAACGCCCCACATCTCGGAAAGATGTGGGGCGTTTGTTCCGGGGAGGGGGTTGATTTAGAGCGTTGCGTGCAAATCTTGTCTTGCCGTGGACCGCACCGTCAGCACAGTCACATTCCGCTGTGCCGGCGCGACAACCAGCCCAAGCTGCGCCTGCAGCAACTGGAAGAGCTGGCCCTGATTCACATACATGCCAATCTTGAAATCGTAGCTGCCCGACAGGTTCGTCTCGTTCAGCAACACTCGGTCGAGATCCGGCTCCAGTGTCCGCTGGAAGTCCGAAATCGTTCCACCCGACATGCTGATCCCGCCGGAGGTCACGCCCGTGCAATCCTTGCCCGTATACGTAATGCGCCCGCCGTCGTCATCGGCATCCTCGGCCGAACCCAGTCCCACCAGCTTCGCCAGCGTACTCTTGCGCCGCGCAGGAAACACATGCTTGTGCAGCTCGGCGCCTGGCCCGTTCGGCGCGCTCAGTACGTAGACGTCCATCGGGCGGCTCTCCGCCTTGATCGTCAGTCCGAACTTCTTCCCCAGCGCGTCGGTCAGCATCCGCCGCATCGAATCCTGATCGATCTCGACCGGAAGCGACAAGCTCACGTCGTACCGCGCTTCGGCGTCCACGTCCTTGAAGTCCACCCGTCGTACATCGATGTCGTAAATTTGCGCGATCAGCGTCTTCAGGTCGAACCCGCGCGCGATCCACGTATCGGCCCCGGTCTCGATCGACGTGCTGTCGGCCGCCATGGTCGTCGGCTCGATGCGCGCCTCGTAAGGCACGTTCGTATCGTCCACCCGGACAGCGCCCCGCACCAACCGGGCTGAAGGTTTCGCTTGTGCCGTCGCGGCCGTGGTCATGCCACATACCAGTGCAATGCTCAAAGAGGCGGAGATGAGGGCCCGTTTCATACCTCCCTATTTCCGCATAGACGTGCCCAGTTCGATATCCCACTTTCGGGCCATTATTCCTGTTTGTGAAGCCACCAGAATGATTTTGGGGTATAACGCCGTTTGGGTTAACAAAATTTGTTCCACGTGGAACATTTGGCTATTGAATTGCCTGCGAGCGAATCGCGCAATGTGGTGCGTTTTTGATAAACCATTTATTATGAACTAGTTAGATGGGAGATGCTAAGGGGCGTCAAGAAAGGCAACTACGGAGATTCTGACTCTGCGAGTCAGCAATGACGACATGGGGGCGAGTCAGCAATGACGACGTGGGGGCGAGTCGGGAATGGAATGAATTTTCGCGGGTGATGTTGTTCAAGAGTACGGAATGTGCGGGTATTTTCCCGGCGATCGGTTGTCACGCACAAAAACGCCCCGGAGGCCTATGAGATCGATCTACAAACCGATCCCAGAATTCTCCGGGGCGTTTCGTTGGTCATGCGCTCAGCAGCATCGCCGATCGCTCAGGTTAGAAGAACAGCTTCGCCGAGAACTGCACCTGGCGGGCCGTGTACAGACCGTTGTTCGTGGCAGACGTTGCGCCGAACGCTGTAAGCCCCGTGCCCGAGAAGGGCGCGATGCATCCCTGCAACGGCGCTGCCGCCGGTCCGGGAGTCTGGGTAGCGGTGCTGCAGGTTCCCGTGGCGGCAGCCGACGTGTACTGAGAATACGTTGTATTCACACTCGTAATGATCGTGTGATTCAGCGCATTGAACGCATCCATCGCAAACTGCATCCGGATCTGATCGTGGATCGGAATGTCCCGCGCCACGCGCAAATCGAATGCATTGAAGCCAGGCATCTTGATGCTGTTGCGCCCGATCTGCGGCGGCCGGCCCGTGGTAGGCAATCCGGAACCCGAGCTGATCGCGCCGCCGTAAATGCCGCCGTCGTCGCCGTAGCTGGTCGCGCTCGACGAGCCCGAATAGACCGTGCCGCTCATGCCCAGGAAGATCGGCTGCCCGCCCGATGCGATGTCCGTCGCGGAGAACAGGAAGTCGTCCAGGGCATGCTTCACAATCTTGTTATCCGCGAAGATCTTCGGCTGATAGACCAGGCTGATCGTGCCGCGGTTCCGCACATCGATGTCCGAAGGTCCGTTCTCGCCCTTGACGCGGTTCGGGTCCTGCGGAACGTCGCCACCGTAGAAGGTGCCGTTGTTGCCCTGCACCTGCCCCGTGTCCGTAGCGTGCGCCCACGTGAAGTTGCCCAGAACCTCAAGCCCGTTGGCGAAGGGCCGACGAACCGTAACTGCCATCGAGTTGTACCACGTGTTCGCAACGCTGAAGCCCGTGTTGAACGAGGCCAGCGACGTGTTGCGGCGATCCGAAGGCAGATACACCGGAACCGTGAGCTGTTTGATCAGAGCGTTGCTCGCGTCCACGACGTTGTAGGTGCGCGCCCCGTGCGGCGTCTGGCCGATCAGGTTCGCATCCACAAACACCGGAAGCCGCATGCCGCGCGTTCCCACGTAGCCCACCTGCAAAGAGATCCGTCCCGGCAGCGCCTGTTCGATGCTCAGGTTCATCTCGTGCGCCAGGGGCGGAACGAAGTTCGGATCGAGACCGTGGAAACTCTGCGCGCCCACCTTGGTCGGGCCGTTGATGGCCGGCGCCGCTCCACCGGTCGGATGAAGCGCAGTGGACAGCGCCGGCCCGGTCGGCAGGAATGGAACATTCGGATACTGGAGGAACGTCGCGGTGGTCGGAACGGTTGTGCAGCTTGCGGTCACTGCGCCGCTGGTCGCTCCGCAACCGTTGTAGTTGTAGTTCACCTGCACCACGCCGTTCTCCACCCGCATGGCGTAGTAGGTGCTGCCCTGGTTCAGCGCGGAGAACAGGCCATAGCCGCCGCGAACCACCGTTCCTGTGTACGGCGCCCACGAGAAGCCGATGCGCGGCTGCACGCGATCGGTGACATTCTTGATCGCGCTGCTGTACTGCGTCGAGAGCGGCGCAAAGTTGTTGTTCACCAGGCCAGGAGCCGGCGTCAACTGGATGTCGTACCGCACGCCAGCCGTCAAGGTGAAGTTCGGTGTCACCTTCCAGTTGTCCTCGGCGAAGCCGTCTAGCATCTTCATCCAGAAGTCGTCCTTACCCTGGGTTCCGGCCGCAGTGTTCACCACGTCGATGGTCTGCACGAAGCTGGTGTAGTGATACCCGGCGTAAGGATCGGTATTGCCCGCCTGTCCGGCGAACGCATCCTGCACCCAGCTCTGGAAGTTCAGCAGAGGAGTGGCCCCGCTGTAGCCGTAGATGCCGCCGCCCTGGAAGAGATTGATCATCACCTCGTGCACCAGGTTCACATCACCGCCAACCTTGAGGCTGTGGTGACCCTTGGTCGTCGAGAACACGTCCGTCAACTGGATGCGGTGCTCATCCGGCTCCGCCACACGGGGAAGAGCATTGGGCATTCCGAAGGTGAGCAACGGACCGCTGGTGCTTGATCCGATAGCCACCGAAGGTCCGGAGGCGTTCGCGCCGGCAGTCTCCAAGTCGCGTCCCCACTGGCCATGGAACTGGTTCACGGAAGCCTTGCCAAGCTGCGTAGTCAATCCGCCCACCAGGAAGCGCTCGTGGTAGCTCGTCGGCGCATTCGTGCTCGGCGAGCTGTTGGAGAAGGTGTTGGCCGGGCTGTATCCGTAGCTGGAATCGTAATCCGCGAAGTTGAAATCGATAAACGCATCGTTCTTGCTGTTCACGTGCCAGTCAAGCCGCGGGAAGAACAGGTTCTCCTTCGCAAAGCGCGAGGGCGCAGCCGTCGACTGGGCCATCAAGAACGAGATGCCGTTCGTGCACTGCGCCGCGGAGATCGTCGCCGGACACTGCGTCGGAGTAATCGTCGTAGTACTGCTCGTCGTGCCCGAGGGCGTCAGCGACAGCGTGTTCGAGTCCGTATACAGCACCTTGCCCACACGGCGGAATCCGTCATAGGTGAAGAAGTAGAACAGGCGGTCCTTAATGATCGGGCCGCCCACCGAACCGCCGAACTGCTGCTGCTGGTGCACCGGCTGGGTCAGCAGAAATCCTGCAACCACCGGGTTCGGCGTGTTGTGCAGCGCCTGGAACTTGGTGTACGGATCGAGCGCGTTCAGCGTCGGATAGCGCAGCGAGTAGAACAGATCGCCGTGGATCGCGTTCGAGCCGCTCTTCGTGATCGCGTTCACCTGGCCGCCTGCCGCCTGGCCAAACTCCACCGAGTAGTTCGACGTCTCCGCCTGGAACTCCTTGATCGAATCGATCGAGTAGATATACGGTGCGCCCGAAGCGCGTCCGCGAGCCTCAGAGAACAGCATCTCGTTGTTGTTCGCGCCGTCCACATAGTTCTGGTTGTACAGGCCGCTGATGCCGTGGAAGCTGATCAGTCCCGACCCGCCATCCTGCACCACGTTCGGCGTTAGCAGTACGAAGTTGCTCCAGTTGCGCGTCGCCACCGGCAGATTCGCAATGAAATTCGTGTCCAGCGTCTGCGAAACCTCGGTCTTCTGCGGATCCAGAATCGGCGACTCACTGGTCACCACCACTTCCGTCGCTACCGACCCTGCCGCCAGCGCCGCATCCACCGTCAGCGTCTGGCCGACCGTCAGCACCAGGTTCTTGCGATCCACCTTGCCAAAACCAGTTGCACTGATCACCACCTCATAGTGGCCGGGCTGCAAGAAGATGGCCGCGTAGGTTCCGGCGCTGGTTGTCGGAACCGTGCGCGTCACGCCCGTATCGGTATCGGTGATCAGCAGGGTGGCATTG
The DNA here is from genome assembly GCA_036390355.1 of Acidobacteriaceae bacterium. Lineage (GTDB taxonomy): Bacteria > Acidobacteriota > Terriglobia > Terriglobales > Acidobacteriaceae > Edaphobacter. The sequence goes on along the minus strand of DASWCA010000223.1, from coordinate 1,274 downwards.
GCCACGACCGCACCCGAGCTGTCCGTTACCGTTCCGCTGATGGTGCCGGTTGCCGCGGTCTGGGCGCGCATTGGCAGGGCGAGCGTGAGAATCATCACCAGGGCAGAGGCGAGGGCAAGAAGCCGTTTTGCTGATAAGGTCAGTGTCATTGGATTGGGCAACTCCTTAATAATGGTCGTGCTGAATAGGCTCTGTGAGGTTGAAGAAAGCCCTATGAAAAGGAAATACGGCAACGCTGGCCGATGGTTCCTGAACGAGATCGAGCGCTCAACGGAGAAAGAAAACGAGCACTAACAACGTGCGGAAATGGAAATTTTTGAATACTTTGAGCTTCAGGCATGCCGCTATCGATGTCAAGGAGAAAGTGACGAGTCGCCGCCCGCGCGCTTCACCGTAAGCTCCTGATTCTTCGTAACTATGTCACGGTTTTGTCACGCGCAATCCCAAATTCAGCTAGCCTAGAAAGGATGGCTCGTAAACCGCTCCCCCCAAGTCGCGACCAGATCGACGTTCCCGCCTGGCTCCGCCACCTTCCCAAGGTCGAGCTCCACCTCCACCTCGAGGGCACCGTCGAGCCCGAAACTCTCGTCGCTCTCTCCCAGCGCCACGATGCCGAACCTCTCACCCTCGCTGCCGCCCGCGTCCTCTATACCTACGAAAACTTTCTCGGCTTCCTTGAAGCGTTCAAAGCCGTCACCGAGCGCCTCCGCACGCCGGAAGACTACGAACTCATCACCTACAACATGATCCGCACGCTCGCCAGGCAGGGCGTTCTCCACGCCGAGGTCTACATCTCTTTCGGCATCATTTATTTCTGGAAGAAGACGGAGGTCGAGCCCTTCGTCGCCGCCATCGAGCGCGCACGCATCCGCGGCGAGCAGGAATTCGGCGTCACTATCCTCTGGATCATCGACGCCGTCCGCAACTTCGGCCCCGAAGAAGCTACCCGAGTCTTCCGCAAGGCTGCAGAACTTCGCGCTCTCTATCCCAGCATCGTCGGCATCGGCATCGGCGGCGACGAAGCCCGCGGCCCCGCATCGCTCTTCAAGGAGCATTACGCCGAAGCCAAAGCCGCTGGCCTCCGCCTCACCGCGCACGCCGGAGAATCAGGCGGCCCCGTCGAAGGCCCCGCCAGCATCTGGGCCGCCATCAACATCGGCGCCGAACGCATCGGCCACGGCCTCGCCGCGCAGTACGACGCCGAGCTGATGCAGGTGCTGGTAGAACGCCAGATCCCCATCGAGATCAACGTCACCTCCAACATTCGCACCGGA
>DASWCA010000222.1:0-8791 GCA_036390355.1 Acidobacteriaceae bacterium | reverse complement strand
ATTCCGGAGGCGGCTCGAGAGAAGCTGGGGCTTTTGATCGAAAAATATTTGTAACTTGTACGGGACCATATAGAAGCAGGCCCGAAATTATGTGCGTCTTTGTGTTGCATATCAAATAACAGAAAGCAGGAGCATGGCAATCCTGGTGGTTGGATCGGTAGCGTTCGACAGCATTGAGACGCCGCATGGCAAGGTAGACCATTGCCTGGGCGGGGCGGCGACACACTTTGCGCTGGCTGCGAGTTATTTCACCGACGTGCGTGTGATTGCTGTGGTCGGCGAAGATTTTCTGCCGAAACACGAGGCAGTGTTCTCTGCGCGCGGGATTGATACGCGCGGTATCGAACGTGCAGCCGGGCTTAGTTTTCACTGGACCGGGGCGTACGAGGGAAATCTAAGCGAAGCCCAGACGCTGGGCACCGATCTGAACGTATTCGAGCGGTTCGAGCCGAAGATTCCCGACGCATACAAGGACAGTGAGTATCTTTTTCTAGCGAATATCGATCCGGTGCTGCAGGCGCGGGTGCGGCGGCAGATGACGAACGTCCGCATGGTGTGCGGCGACACCATGAATTACTGGATCAAGGACCATGCTGCGAATCTTGCGGTGGTGTTGCGCGAGCTTGATGTGCTGCTGATCAACGATGGCGAAGCGCGGATGCTGTCGGGCAAGACGAACTCGGTGCTGGCGGCGGAGGCGGTGCTGGCGATGGGGCCGAAGTCGCTGGTGGTGAAGCATGGCGAGTATGGCGCGACGGCGTTTTTCGGAGAGCGCTCGTTCTTTGGCGCGGTGTCCGTGCCGAGGCCGTTCCGTGCGCCGGCGCTGCCGCTGTCCGAGGTAGTCGATCCGACCGGTGCGGGCGATTCGTTTGCGGGAGGATTCTACGGGTACCTGGCATCGCAGCCGGAGCTGACGCCGGCGGTGTTTCGGCGGGCGATGTTCTATGGCGGCGTGATGGGTTCGTTTGCGGTCGAGTGCTTTGGCACAGAGCGTCTGCAGGCGGTGACGCGCGAGGAGATTGACGCGCGGTTTGAACTGTTCCGGGAGATTTCGCATCTTGACTCCGCGGTCTAAAACGGGTCGCGGTCTGAGTAACCCGAGCGGGCCGAAGACTTTCAGCCGGGGACGATCGGGCGCAGATGTGCCCGACCCGGTTATCGATTGGGATGAGATGCGGCCCGCGACTCGCGGCGAGATGCTGCCGGTTATGCTGGCGGCGACGCTGCTGGGTTTCATGGCGCTGATCGTGTGCTTCAACCACGGCTACGTCCTGCTGTATGGCGATGCCGTGGCGCACCTGGGCATTGCGCGGCGGATATTGGATTCACGCAATCCCGGACTGGTGCAGCTTGGCGGCGTGTGGCTGCCACTACCGCATTTGCTGATGCTTCCGCTGGTGCAGAAGATGGAGTGGTGGCAGAGCGGGCTTGCGGGCACCTGGCCATCGCTCGCGTGTTACATCCTCGGGGTCGCGGGATTCTATCGCATCTGCCGGCGGATGCTGGTGCCGCGCTGGGCGATGGCGGCTACGGCGTTCTATGCATTGAATCCGAATCTTCTGTATCTCGCGACGACGGCGATGACCGAGCCGCTGTTTCTCGCGCTGCTGATCTGGATCACTCTGCTAACGGTTGAATGTGTGGATGCGATTGACGAGGCGCAGCAAGCGAGGGTGGCGCGACGGCTGATTGGCCTTGGCCTGCTGATCTTTGCAGCAGTGTTCACGCGTTATGACGGGTGGGTGCTGGGCGCGGCGGTGTGGTGCGTGGTGGCGTGGCGACTGTGGCGCGCGCAGGATCTGTGGCGGCGGGTGGGTGCGGCGTTCGCCATTTTTACGTTGCTTGTGGTGGCGGGGCCGGTGCTGTGGCTGTGGTACAACCAGCACTTTTATCATGATGCGTTGGACTTTATGCGGGGGCCGTATTCGGCGCCTGCGATCGAGAAGAAGACGTCGCCGCCGGGCTCGCGGCATTATCGCGGATGGCACAATCCGGCGTGGGCGCTTCTGTTTTACACTCGCACGGCGCAGGTGGTTGCGGCGGCGTGGGAGACGGGCTTTGCGTTAATGGCCGCAGCAGTGGCGGGACTGTGGGTTGCGGTTCGGCGGCGAATCGAGCCGGTGTCGGTGCTGCTGTGGATTCCGCTGGCATTCTATGTGTATTCGGTCGCGTATGGGTCGGTGCCGCTGTTCATCCCGCAGCTTTGGCCGCACTCGTACTACAACGCGCGATATGGGATGGAGCTGCTGCCGGCGCTGGCGTTGTTTGGGTTCGTGGCGGCAGCGGCTTTGGAGAGCAAGCTGAAGGCGGCTCAGGTTGCGGGTGTTGGTGCAGGATCGGCAAGCGTCGTCGATGCAAGCCCGTGGCAAGCGTGGGCAGTGTACCCGGCGGTGTTGTTGATGGCAATACTGAACGCGCCGGCGATGATCTTTAGCACGGCGCTGGTGCAGAAATGCGCGAGTTTGATTGAGCGGCATCCGAGTCACCTGCTGGCGAATTACAGTCCGCCGCTGGTGCTGAAAGAGGCGCTGGTGAATGCGACGACGCGGGTGCCGTTCGAGCGAAATCTTGCGCTGGTGTTGGAGGAGTTTCCGCAGGGCGCTCCGATCCTGATGCAGGAATCGGACCACATCGGCGCGTTGCAGGATGCGGGCATTCCGCTGCGCCAGACGATCAACGAAAGCGACTACGACAGTTGGCATGCGGCGCTGGAGGCTCCGGCAGAGCATGCGGCCTACGTGGTGGCGTTGGATGGCGACGCAGTTTCGAAGGCAGTCGCCGCGCATCCGCAGGGTTTGCAGGAGTTGACGATTCTGTGCGGGACGGGACAACCTTGCGCGCGGATTTACCAGTCGGAACACTCCGCGACCTCGGGAGTTCCCACGGGTAAGTGAGATCGCGCGGCCGTAGTGCTACCATCGCAGCGAAGCCCAATTCTACCCATGATCGTTACGCTGCCAACCAGTTTCAGTGCGTTCGAACAGATGGCGTTCTTGCAAGGCACGACTGCGCGCCTGCTGATGGCGTGTGCCATGGGCGCCGTGATCGGGATGGAGCGCGAGTGGCGGCACAAGGCCTCGGGCCTGCGCACGAACATGCTGATCTGCATGGGCGCGGCGCTGTTCACGATGATGTCCGCGGTGCTTGCGGGAGACAACAGTCCGAACAAGGGCCAGGTGGCTTCGAACATCGTGCAGGGAATTGGATTTCTCGGCGCGGGATTGATTTTGCATACGCGCAACCGGGTTCTGGGGTTGACCAGCGCGGCGACGGTGTGGGTGGTGGCCGCAGTGGGGATGGCCTGCGGAGCGGGGCTGTATATCGAGGCCGCGATCGCGACGTTCATTGTTTACTCAGCGCTGCGGTTTGTCGGGATACTGGAGTTACGGTCGCGGTGGAAGCGCTATCCGATGCTGTATGAAGTGCGCGGGAGCGACGACAAGTCGATGTTTGCGGAGATTCTGGCGGTGCTCGATCGCGAGCATCTGCGGCTGAATATCGTGGAGCGGGACAAGGTGGGTGTGCTGGAGCGGGTGACGTTTGTGATCTCGGCAAGCAGCGCGCGGCACAAGGATTTGCTGACCAAGTTGATTGCGAGCGATGCGACGGACCATGTGGTCTCCTTCCGCGACGAAGAGGAGGATTGAGCTGGCGATGATTTCTTTTGTGAAGGCACATGCGTGCGGTAACGACTTCCTTATTTTGGAGGAGGCGGTTGCGGGGCGGGCGCATGCGGCGCTGGCGCGGAAACTGTGTTCGCGGAATACGAGTATTGGCGCGGACGGGATTGAGTTTCTGGAGCGGCGCACGGGTGGGGAGCTTTTTCTGCGGCTGTTCAATGCGGATGGAAGCGAGGCGGAGCTTTCGGGCAATGGAACTCGATGTGTGGCGGCGTGGCTGGCGCAGAGTGAAGGCTTACGCGAGGTTGCGTTGGGGACGCATGGCGGGGTGCGGACTTGCCGTGTGATTGAGGCTGAAGGTATGCAGTATTTGATTGAGAGCGAGATGGGCGTGCCGCGGGTGATGCCGCGGACGATCGAGCTGTCCGGCGTGGGGAATGTGGCTGGGGCGATGGTGAATGTGGGGAATCCGCACTTCGTGCTGTTCATCGAGCGCGAGGATTTCGGCGCGCACGGGATGCGCTGGCAGGAGCTCGGGGCGCAGATCAGCGTGAGTCCACTGTTTCAGCATGGGACCAATGTTGAGTTTGTGCAGGTTCGCTCGGCGGATGAGATTGCGTTTCGGATCTACGAGCGCGGATGCGGGCCGACGACTTCGTCGGGCACAGGGACATGCGCTTCCTCGGCGGCGGCGATGGCGTTGCGAGGGACAGCGCGCGAGTTGACGGCGATTGCCGAAGGAGGTGCACAACGGACGGTGTGGCCGGCGAATGACGCGGTGATGATGCTGACGGGGCCGGCGGAGATTGTGTGTCAGGGGCAGGCGTTGCAGGTCGATCTGCCGAAGGTTGAACGCGAGGCGGAGGTATTTTGAGCGTAGCGGCGCATGCAGTGGTGAAGCCGGCTGCGCTGCGGCCTGGGGCGACTCTGGCTGTGGTATCGCCTGCGAGCGCGGCGAAGGTGGAGTTGGTGCAGGCGGGCGTCGATTGCCTGGAGGGGCTTGGGTACGGGACCGTGTTGTTTCCGCATGCGCTGAAACGTGGGCCGCTTTACTATGCGGGGACCGCGGAGCAGCGCGCGGAGGATTTGCTGGCGGCGTTCGCCGATCCGGGGATCGATGGGATTGTTTGCTCACGGGGCGGATGGGGTTCGGCGGAGTTGCTGCCGCTGTTGGACGCGGAGCTGATTCGGGCGAACCCGAAGGTATTCGTTGGGTATAGCGATCACACTTCGCTGCATGTGTGGCTGGCGCGGGAGACGGGACTGGTGACCTTCTATGGGCCGATGGTCGCGGCGGATTTTGCGCGGGTGGAGGGTCGGGAAAAGTCCAGTTGGCGGCATGCGTTGGAAGGCTCGGCAAATTGGTCGCTTGGGGAAGAGCATGGGCTGCGCGTATTGCGGCCGGGTGTGGGAGAAGGGGCGCTTGCGGGAGGATGTATTTCGATCTTTGCGGAGGCTCTGGGCACTCCGTACTCCGCGCTGCCCGCGAGTGCGCGGGAGCCGCGGGTGCTGTTTCTTGAGGATATTGGGACGAAGCCGTATCAGTGGGACCGGATGCTGCTGCATCTGCGGTATGCGGGGATGCTCGATCATGTGAGCGGGATTGTGTTCGGGGATATGAAGCAGTGCGTCGCGCCTGCGGACGAGGCGGCGGTCGATGCCTCGATTCTGCACGCGCTTCGGAATTTTGAAGGGCCGATTGCGATTGGGCTGCGGTCGGGTCATGTGGATACGCCGAATGTTACGGTGCCGCTTGGAGTGCGGGTGGGGTTGGATTTGAACGAGGAGAGTCCGCGGTTGGAATTTCTTGAGGCTGCGGTGGTGGAACCAGGCTGAGGCGGGCGAAGACGGAGCTATGCAGAATTTGAAACACATCCACCTGATCGGGATTTGCGGGACGGCGATGGCTTCGCTGGCGGGGATGCTGCAGGCGCGCGGACATCGGGTTACGGGGTCGGACGCAGCGGCGTATCCGCCGATGAGCGATGTGCTGGCGGGTCTGGGGATTGAGTTGCATCAGCCTTATGCGGAGGCGAATCTGGAGCCGCGGCCGGATCTGGTGATTGTGGGGAATGCGATCTCTCGGGGGAACGTGGAACTGGAGTATGTGCTGGATACGCGTATTCCGTTTACGTCGATGGCGGCTGTGCTGCACGATGAGTTTCTGGAGGGGCGCGAGTCGCTGGTGGTTGCGGGAACGCATGGCAAGACGACTACTACGAGCATGCTGGCGTGGATCTATGAAGTGGCTTCGCGGACACAGCCGGAGTTCGCACCGTCGTTCCTGATTGGCGGCGTGGCGGAGAATTTTGGAAGTAGTTTTATGGTTCGGCCGGTGATCGGGGGGGCGCGGCCGCCGTTCATCCTCGAAGGCGATGAGTACGATACGGCCTTCTTCGACAAGGGGCCGAAGTTTCTGCATTATTTTCCGGATGCGGCGATTCTGACGCATGTTGAGTTCGATCATGCGGATATCTATCCAAATCTCGATGCGGTGAAGACGGCGTTCAAGCGGCTGGTGAACCTGATTCCACGGCGCGGCCGCGTGGTTGCGTTCGATGGCAGCGAGAATGTGAGCGAATGCGTTGCAAAGGCGTTTTGCGCGGTGGAGCGGTATGGATTCAAGCTTGACTCGCATTGGCGCATGGCGGTGATTCGGCATGAGGGTTCGACGACGCACTGGACGTTGCTGCGTGGGGGCGATGTGTTTGCTGAGCTACGGTTGCCGATGGCAGGCGAACATAACGCGCTGAATGCTACGGCTGCGGCGGCGCTGGCCGCGGGGCAGGGCGTTTCCGCGGAGGCGATCGTTGAGGCGCTGGCGACGTTCCGGTCGGTGAAGCGGCGGCTCGAAGTGCGCGCAGAGGTGAATGGGATCACGATCATCGATGATTTTGCGCATCATCCGACGGCGATTCGGGAGACACTGCGGGCGCTGCGGACGGCTTACGCCGGCCGACGTCTATGGGCAGTTTTAGAACCGCGGTCGAATACGCTCCGCAGGAATGTGTTTGAGGAAGCGCTGGTGGAGAGCCTGGCGCTGGCGGACTGCAGTGTGCTGGCTGCGGTGTTCAAGTCGGAGGCGATTCCGGCGGGCGAGCGGTTGCATCCTGAGAATGTAGTGGAAGCGTTGCGCGCGCGCGGGCTGGAGTCGGCTTTGTATGACGACGTGGACGCGATTGTTGCGGCGATTGCGCCGGAGTTGCGTGAGGGGGATGTTGTAGCGATTTTGTCGAACGGCGGGTTTGGCGGGATCTACGATAAATTGCCGAAGGCGCTGGCTAGCAGGTAACGCCGAGAGCGGCTTCAATGGCTTCGGCTACGCCGTCGTTGCAGTTGGAAGAGCCGATGCGCCAGCCTCGTTCGCGGGCCAGCTCCTTTAGGTCTTCGGGGGCATTGTCCATGAGGACTGCGGCTCCGGCGACATCGAGCATGGAGACGTCGTTCCAGTTGTCGCCGATGGCGAGGATCTGGGTTGGGGCGATGTCGCGGGTGGCGGCGAGGGTGAGTAATGCCGCTCCTTTGGAGCAGCCGGCGGGGAGAATGTCGAGGATGGAGAGGTCGCGGCCGGGGTAGTCGGTGCGGTGGAGGGTGAGGATGGGGGCGGGTTCGGACTGAGGCGCGGACGTATTACTTCCCACCCATGACGATGATGCCGTCATGGATGGGGCACCCGGCTTATCAGTGCCGGGACCGTTCATGGTGGCGCCGGAGCGGCCAGCGGGGTGGCCGGAGGCGGAGACGCCGGGGTGCTCGAGGAGGCGGGCTTCGGCGCGGCGCATTCGCTCGATGGTGCCGCAGAGCATGGCCTGGATGGGGGCGTCGTAGTTGGTGCCATCGTCGTTTAGGGCGGCTTCGATGGGGTTGATGTGGGCTATGTAAGGCTCGTTGGCCGCCATCCAGCGACCGATGCTGGAGTGCAGTTCTTCGAGATGTTCGACGACCAGGGCGCCGCGCGTGTCGTCGCCGTCAAGACCGACGCGATCGAAGGTGAGGACGAAGGCGTTGCGGAACTCCTCGATATGGGCGCAGAGCCAAAGCGCGGTGGCGTGGGGAAGGTGGGTGCGGGCGATCAGTTCGGAGGCGATGGGTTCTTCGCCGAAAGAACCGAGGGTTCGGGTGACGGTGCCATTGGAGCTGACCAGCGCGTTGGCGTGGTGAAGGTCAAGCGGGCGGAGGACGCGCATCGCGAAGGAGTGGCGGCGACCAGTGGCGACGACGACTTCGATGCCGGCGGACTCGGCGGCTAAGAGGGCCGCGAGATTTCTTGGACTAACCTGGCCGGTATCGCCGAGCAGGGTGCCGTCCATGTCAATGGCGATCATGCGGATTTGCGATGCCGTAGCCAGGTATTCTCCCCGATAAAACTATTTTCCGTAGAAAACGGCTCCAAATCATTGATTCGAAATGGACGCCAGAAAGACTCTTCCAAAGAGCGCCCCTCCGCGCATGGTTCGGGCCGGCGACTAGAGGGTAAATGCAATTTGGGTCGCCCCTATGTTGATTATATCGGGCGGTCAAGGGAGAGTGGTAAGTCAACCTGGGGCTGCGTTTGCCGTGCTGTACAGTCGTAGTTTCTTCCTGGAGCAACGTAAACCGTTCCCTTCGTTGGTGACGAAGCTCGCTTTTGAAGACGAACAAATCGCGCTTTTTCAATCGGATAGGCCACCTTCCGGGCATGGTATCGCACGTGCTCAGTTTTAAAGGTTGAGGACGGTCCCTATGCGATGCGTCGTTCACGTGAGAAAGTCGATGGACTTTGCGGGAGCCCATTTTGTTTTGCGTGTTTTCTCACTGTATTCACCGGAGAAGCCGCTGTCGGTCGAGAGCTACGCGAGTATTGGATCGCTCATCGCGCGCTTGACCGAGCTGGGGATTCCGAGCGGGATTCTGAAGTCGAGCCTGGCCAGCCTCGGCCTGGGCTGCGACGCGATGTGGACGAACGTCGAGGTAGCGCGGAGCTTCTTCGGAGATTCTCACGAGCGACGCGCGGCCGTTGCCTAGCCCTCTGCCGCTACTGTTGTGACAGTGACTTCTGCCGGGCGGGAAGAAATTCGTCGTTAGGGTGCCAGGTGGTTGTGTTGGGGGCGGTGAGGGCCTTCCAGCCGAGAGTCATGCCGAAGCGGGCCATCTTGGCGTCGCCGGTGAAGTCCATGTCGGGGGTGTAATTG